>SBBM01000051.1 GCA_005239725.1 Planctomycetales bacterium
GTCCCTGGTTTTACGTTTTAGTTAATCTCCGTAAACCGTGGTTGTGTATTCGCCGAAAATGCCTAGGATATTCCTGGCATCGTAATCAACGTACTTGATCCTGCTGATTTTTCCATCCTCCGCAGCTGCCTTTATGCTGGCGTCACCGGTAGCAACTAAACCAAGCACGGAAGTAGCCTTAGCTTTGCCTACTTTGCTGTAAGACAGGCCTTCGCTGCCCGCGGCTACCGGCGCTTTTATTTCTGTATAAAACGCGCCATACGGATAAGGAGTTGCGCAGCCGGATAAGAATGCCGCTGTCAACACAGTTAATACCAAACAGGTCATACCTTTTTTCACCTTACACCCCCTTTCTTGTCGGTAAGTTCAACTATTTGTTTCTGAAGGTTTGTGATGGTGGATTCGAGTTTCTGGTTAGAATTTATCAAACCCTGGTTGGAATTAATTATAAACTGTATGTTTTCATTAAGGCTTGTCAGCATGGCGCCGATATGGAATAGCCTTAAGGAGATGGCGATTAAAAAGAGGGCAATAACGGTAAGGATTGCATTTAAATATTTTACTTTGGCTTTCTTCATTGGTCGTATTATACTACTTTCGCAATGAAGGTAGCAAGTAATTTTTTGCCTAAACTATTGACTTGAAAAACAAAATAGCATATAATTAAAAATATCCGGTTTTTAAAAACCCGAAAAATAAATAAGAAGGAGGTGAGAAAGATTGCTTTTAGTTAAAGAAAAGAAACAGAAGCTTATCAATGACTTTAAGATCCATTCCCGGGATACAGGTTCAGCCGAGGTCCAGATTGCGCTGATAACCGAAAGAGTCAATAATCTATCCGACCACTTTAAGCACCACAAGAAAGATTTTCACTCCCGGCGCGGGCTTATTATGCTTGTGGGCAGGCGTCGCAGGCTATTGGATTACGTTAAAAAGAAAGATATCGCCAAATACGAAGAGATCCTGGAGAAACTCAACTTAAGAAAGTAAGTTGCGTCTTCATCCTCCCTTAAGTAAAATAATCAAAGCCTAGGAGCGGAATAATATGCAGACTATCAAGTTCGGAAGGAATGATTTGATTTTGGATACGGGAAAGGTCGCCAAGCAGGCGAACGGCTCGGTTACGGTTCAGTACGGCGGGACGGTCGTCTTGGTTACCGCATGTATGTCTAAAAAACCCCGGGAAGACCAGGATTTTTTCCCCCTGACCGTTGAATACCAGGAAAAGACTTACGCGGCAGGCAGGATCCCCGGCGGATTTTTTAAAAGGGAAGGCAGGCCTTCGGAGAGTGAAATCCTGACCAGCCGCCTTATTGACCGTCCTATCCGACCGCTCTTCCCCAAAGGCTTATTTAATGAGGTGCAGGTTATCGCCGTTGTCTTGTCCAGTGACGGGGAAAACGACCCCGATATCCTGGCGGTCACCGGCGCTTCCGCCGCATTATCCATATCAGATATACCTTTCAACGGGCCATTGGCCTGTTGCCGTGTGGCAAGAATAGATAATCAGATTGTGCTTAACCCGACCTACAAAGAATTGGAAAGCGCCGAGCTAGAAGTGATTGTCGCTGCCAATGCCAAAGGCATTGTCATGCTCGAATCCAAGGCTAAAGAGGTGTCTGAGGAGGTATATTTAGAAGCGGTTAAATTCGGCTTTGATAACCTTCAGGGCATAATCGGCTTCCAGGAAGAATTTGTGAAACAGCACGGAAAACCAAAAGCAGATATTGAATATAAAAAGATAGACGAAGTTCTGCAAGGTAAGGTTGAGGAACTGGCAAAAGAAAAACTCAAGGAAATTTATAAATTAAGCAAAAAAGAAGAGAGGGAAGAGGGCGTAGGTTTATTATTCGGGGAATTAGAGGGAAAACTTACCCCGGGAGGCTACCTCCCCATCGATATCAAGATGGCCCTGGTCAAAGTAGAACAGGATGAAGTGAGGAATAAAATATTAAATGAAAATAAACGCATAGACGGCAGGGGTTTTAAGGATATCCGGCTTATTACCTGTGAAGTCTCTGTCTTACCGCGCACGCACGGTTCCTGTATCTTTACCCGCGGACAGACGCAGAGCCTGGCGGTTACTACGTTAGGTACCGGTGAAGACCAGCAGTTAATCGAGGCTTTAGAGGGAGAGACTTATAAATCTTTTATGCTGCACTACAGTTTTCCTCCCTTTAGTGTAGGCGAAACTGCGCCTTTACGCGGCCCCGGACGCCGGGAGATAGGCCATGGCGCCCTGGCAGAGAAGTCGCTTGCGGCAGTCATGCCTTCTAAAGATAAATTTCCCTACACCGTAAGAGTGGTTTCGGAAATCCTGGAATCTAACGGTTCTTCAAGTATGGCTTCAGTATGCGCGGCAAGCCTCTCGCTGATGGATGCCGGTGTCCCGATAAAAGATACAGTGGGCGGGGTTGCTTTAGGCTTGATTAAAGAAGGCGGGAAGGCAGTCATCCTGACTGATATTACGGGCTTAGAAGATCACTTCGGAGATATGGATTTTAAGGTAGCAGGAACCAGGACCGGTGTTACTGCCGTGCAGCTTGATTTAAAAATAGACGGCATAGATATAGATTTATTAAAGGCATGCCTGGCCCAGTCAAAAGAAGGCAGGTTCTTTATTTTAGATAAGATGGACGCGGCGTTATCCGCGCCTCGCGAGCAGATTTCTTCGTATGCGCCGCATATCGATGTCATTAAAATCAATCCGGAAAAAATCGGCGAGCTTATCGGCCCGGGAGGAAAAACTGTGAAGGGAATTATCGCCGCAACCGGAGCAACCGTTGATATCCAGGATGACGGCAGTGTTATTGTGGGCTCGACCGATGCCGCAAAGGCCGAAGAAGCGATTAAAATGATAAAGCTGATAACCGAGGATGTGGAGGTCGGCCGTATTTATAATGGCAAGGTTAAACGCATCATGAACTTTGGTGCTTTCTGCGAAATCGCCCCGCGCAAAGAGGGTCTGGTTCATGTTTCCGAATTAGCCGCCAAGTTCGTCAAGAACGTGGAAGATGTGGTTAAGGTGGGAGACGAGATTAAAGTCAAGGTAATAGGTATTGACGAGCTGGGCAGGATTAATCTGAGCAAGAAGCAGGCTGAAGCCGAAGAGAAGTAGCTAAAGGTGAAAGAAAGAAGATTAAATGAAATTAAAGGTGTCATATTAATTGCGCTAGGGTTAATTATTCTGGCCAGTCTTGTTTCGTTTACTCCCTACGACCTTAAATTTTATACCTCGCACCCGAATATCCCCCCTAAGAATTTTATCCGCATTTTCGGCGCATACCTGGCGTATATAGTCTTATTCCTATTAGGTTGGCCGGGATATTTTATACCTTTTTTTACTATCTGGTGCGGGGTAGGTTTCTTTCGCCAGAAGCCTCCTTATTTAAATTTGGTCAGAACCCTGGAAATTGCAGGGCTCTTATTGTCGGCGAGCTCTTTGATAGGGATGTTGCCTTTTGGGAATGAAACCGTCGGCTTTAACCGCGCGGGGTTCTTCGGGTTTATTATATCCCGCAAGACTTCTTCTTATATCGGGCCTTTAGGCGGTTATATCCTTTTTATTACCCTGTTTTTAGCGTTTTTTGCCCTGGTTGCCGAGGTTTTGATATCTACCTTTATTTCAAATATCATAGAAAAAATAAAACTTGTCCTGAAACCCCTGTCTAAATTTCAATTCAAAAAACGGAAGAAGGACACCGCAGAGGTCAGGCCTAAAGACATTTCTTCAAAACCAAAAATAACTGTATCGGATTCTTCTCCGAAAGAAAAATCATCGAGGGGCATTCTGTCTCTGTCTTCAAAGCCCAAAATAAAGATAAATACGGAACCGCGGCCTGTTGCTGGACCCACGGCAAAAGCGCCGATATTAAAAACCGGAGATTATCATTTGCCCACCCTGGACTTATTGGATTCGCCTCCGCCTCCCGAAGCCCGCCAGATTAAAGAGGACCTTACCAATAACGCGCATATTTTGGAGGATACGCTTGGCGATTTCGGCATTTCAGTCAAGATTACTGATATTGAGCGCGGGCCGATAATCACCCGTTATGAACTTGAACCGGCGCCGGGAGTAAAGATTAACCGTATCGTTACTTTAAGCGATAATATTGCCCTGGCCATGAAGGCGCAGTCAGTAAGGATAGTAGCACCCATCCCGGGCAAGGGCAAGGTAGGCGTAGAAGTGCCTAATACGCAGAGCAGCCTGGTTTATTTAAAAGAGGTGCTTGCAGGCAAAGAATTCCAGGAAATGGATTCAAAATTAACCCTTGCGTTAGGCAAAGATATCGCTGGCAAGGCTGTGATTGCGGATTTAGGAATCATGCCGCATCTTTTAATCGCCGGGACAACAGGCTCAGGAAAGACCGTCTGCGTCAACTCACTGATATTATCTTTACTTTTTAAGGCTACGCCCAACGAATTAAAATTCCTGATGATTGACCCGAAGATGGTGGAGCTGGCGCCTTTTAACGGTCTGCCGCACCTTTTATGCCCGGTGGTTACCGATTCCAAGAAGGCATCCTGCGCCCTTAACTGGGTAGTGGATGAAATGGAGCAGCGCTATCAATTGCTGGCAAAGGCCGGGGCAAGGAATATTGAGGCTTATAATCAAAAGCAAGAGATGCTTCCTTACATCGTGGTTATGATTGACGAATTTGCGGATTTAATGGTGGTTAGCCGCGACCAAGTCGAAGGTGCGATTACTCGCCTGGCGCAGCTTTCTCGCGCCGTAGGCATACACCTGGTTCTGGCAACTCAGAGGCCTTCGGTAGATGTAATCACGGGCGTAATCAAGGCTAACCTGCCTGCGCGCATATCTTTTAAGGTCGCCTCCAAAGTAGATTCGCGTACTGTTTTGGATATGAACGGCGCCGACAAACTTCTGGGCAGGGGGGACATGCTCTTCTTAAGGCCGCAGGATTCAAAACTAACCCGCGCGCAAGGGTGCCTGGTTTCCGATAGTGAGATTGAGAGAATAGTAGGATTTATCAAGGCCCAGGCAGAGCCGGTTTACGATGAAGAAATATTAAAGGAACAGAAAAAGTCTTCTTTGCCCGGGGGCACGGAAAAAGACGAACTCTATGATGAGGCTGTTAAGGTTATCATAGAAAGTAACCAGGCATCGGTATCGATTTTGCAGAGGCGTATGCGCTTAGGCTACACCCGCGCCGCGCGCATTATTGATATGATGGAGCAGGAGGGGCTTGTCGGGCCTTTTGAAGGAAGCAAGCCGCGTAAGATTTTGATTGACCGGCAGGCGTGGCTTGAAAAAGACATAATGAACGCAGGGGGAGGGAAATAATGGAAGCGGAATCAAGTGGCGCAAAGCTTAAAAAGCTCCGCTTAGAAAAAGGCTTCAGCCTTGAAGAGGCGCAGAAAAAAACCAAAATCCATCTTGATGTCCTGAAGGCCATAGAAGAAGACAATTTTATAAATTTAAGCCCGGTATATGCCAAAGGTTTTTTAAAAATTTATTGCAAATTCCTGGGTGTGGATTATAAGTCTTATATCCCTGATTATAAGGAGCTGCAGGCACAGCCGGGCGCACAGATTAAGCAAGAAGAGCCGCCGCAATTCATTAAAAATACTCCGGAAAAACGGGATGTCTCCAGGCCAAAAGTAAAGTTAAAGACGATTGTTGTAATATTGTCAGGAATATTTCTTGCGGTTAGCCTGTTTAATCTCGGCAGAAAAATGGCGCGTGTCCCCAAGAAGGAGGAAAATAAACCGAAAGTAACCAGGGCCAAGCAGCCGGCTCTGGAAAAGGCAAAGCCAAAACCAGATGCAAAGCTCAATGTAAAGCCAGATACAGCCCTTGTTGAGAAAAAGGTGCGCACAGAAACTATCTTCCAGGAAAAGAATCTTGTTGAGATAAGGCTGGTCATAAGCGCAAAAGAGGACTGTTGGATGCAGGTAAAGGTGGACCGCCATCTGGTTTTTCAGAATATTTTAAAAAAGGGAAGGTTCGAAAGCTGGAAGGCAAAAGATAAAATAGAACTTTCTTTAGGCAACGCCGGCGGAATAGATTTAGAGATAAACGGCAAACTCATCTCTCCCCTGGGCCGAAGAGGACAGGTGCTCAAAAACATCGTAATCACCAAAAACGGCTTAAACATACCGCAGTAATCAGGGGACGTAATCAGGGGACGTTTCCCTTATCTGTAACTCTTTGCAATGCATAACGATAGAAAGAGGTAGGTTGGATTTGTCGGTTAGATATTATAAATTGCCAGTTTGTAACTTATTATTTCCCATGCCGTTATGAACAAGGGAAACGTCCCCTACGTCCCCTATAAAATTGGGATATTGAATTTGGGCTGCCCCAGGAACCTGGTGGATTCGGAGAATATTTTAGGTCGCCTTAACCTGAAAGGCTACCCTATTACCGATGTTGCCAAGGCTGATATCGCTATTGTTAATACTTGTGCATTTATAGAAGACGCTAAAAGAGAGTCAATTGACGCGATATTGAGTCTGATTGATTTGAAAAAAAATGGCAAACTGAAAAAGATAATCGTTTATGGCTGTCTGGTTCAACGTTACAAGGATAAATTAAGGCGAGAACTTCCGGAAATAGATGCCTTTGTGGGTAGGGTTTCGCTTAATCATTCGCAGGAGGCATACCAGATAACCCCCAGGCATTTTGCATATGTAAAGATATGCGAAGGCTGCATAAATAACTGCTCATATTGTATTATCCCGAAGATAAAATCGAAATTTGCCAGCCTCGGTATGAACAGCATACTTGAAAGAGTAGATAAGTTGGACCGCGAAAAAGTTTCGGAGATAAATATTGTCGGGCAGGATATAACCGGTTACGGCATCGACCTGTATGGCGTGCCGAAACTCGCCGAGGTTTTAGGCAAAATATCCGCCAGGGTAAAGAATACAGGCTGGATAAGGCTCCTTTATTTATATCCTAGCCGTATCAGCGATGACTTGCTAAGGCTCATCAAAGACGAGCCGCGCATATGTAAATATATTGACGTGCCTATCCAGCATATCAACGACCGCATATTAAAATTGATGCGCCGGGATACCAAAAAGAAAGATATCCTGAAATTGATAGAAAAAATCAGGAAAAACATCCCGGGGGTGGCTTTGCGGACCTCCCTGATCGTGGGTTTTCCTTCTGAGACGGAAAGGGAATTTAACGAATTGCTTAAATTTATTGACGATGCCAGATTCGAAAGGCTGGGCGCTTTTGTGTATTCCAGAGAAGAAGGGACAAAGGCATATGGTTTTGAGGGGCAGGTTCCCAAAAAAGTTAAGATAGGGCGTTTTAACGCGGTCATGGAAAAACAGAAGCTTATTTCGGAAAATTTAAATAAAAAATTTCTTGGCAAGCAGATTGATGTTATAATAGATAATATTGAGGACAGCCGTTATTTAGGCCGCAGCCAATATGACGCCCCGGAAGTTGACGGCATAGTCTATGTGAGTTCAAAGAAAGAATTGAAACCCGGTGATTTTGTAAAGGTAAAAGTTACGACTACCCTGGAATACGATTTAGCAGGAGAAGCCGTATAATGAATATCGCTAACAGGCTCACCATATTAAGGATTATCCTTACTTTTGTTTTTATGATTCTCTTGCGTTTTCCGGGCCTCTGGGCAAAAGTGGCGAGTTTCGTAATATTTTTATTTGCCGCGCTTTCGGATTACCTCGACGGCAGGATTGCGCAGAAAAGAAATATGGTTACCGATTTCGGAAAACTTATGGACCCCATTGCCGATAAAATCCTGGTCCTGGCGGCATTTATAACATTCGTGCAGATGCAGTTAATCAAGGACTGGATGGTCCTGATTATCATATCCCGCGAGATAGTAATTACCTCTTTAAGGGTCTTCGCCCTCAATAAAGGCAAGGTGCTTGCCGCAGCCAAGGCAGGCAAACATAAAACCTTGTCGCAGATGCTGGTAATATTTGCCATACTTTTATTTATCGTTACGAAAGAGGCAATGAAAACCTTTTTTACCTGGAACCCGGTCTGGGAGAATTTTTTCCGTCAGGGCATATACATAGTGATGCTCCTTATCGTAGGGCTTACCCTTTATTCGGGCCTTTCCTATCTCTGGGAAAACCGCAAGGTAATCACAAATATTTAAAGTCTGTCAGGTGAAAATACAAAATTTTATAATCAAAACATTGAGCACATTTTTTTATACCGGCTACCTCCCGTTTTTCCCCGGGACATTCGGTAGTATTGCCGGGATATTGCTTGTCTTTCTCATGAAAGGCGATAATTCCTTATATCTTATATCTACGGCTGCCGTGGTGGCATTGGGTTTTTTAATTTCCGGCAGGGCCGAGGGGTTGTTTAATAAAAAAGACGCCAGGCCTATTGTGATAGATGAAGTATCCGGAGTATTTTTAAGCCTTTTATTTATTTCCTACGACATCAAATTAATAATTGCCGCATTTATCCTCTTCCGCATATTAGACGCATTAAAACCCTATCCCGCCCATAGGCTTGAGAAATTCAGGGGAAGCATAGGTATAATGGGGGATGATATAGTTGCGGGGATTTATACGAATATTATCCTTCAGATAGTCTTAAGATGCGCTTCTTTTAAGGTTTCGTAAATAGGGCCTTTTGGGGTGAGCGTGCTTTGAAAAAGCGTAATTTTTACAGCTGTAAATTCTGCAGAGAATCCGCCTGATTCGCTTGTCAGATTTTCTAATGCTTGAGATAATTTATTCCGGTTTTTACTTGAGCGTGTCCTTCCGATAGTGATATGCGACGAAAACGGTCTTTCCTCTTTAGGGATGCCGATTTTTTCGCTCTCTTTCTCTAAATCTTCCGCGATTTGTTTTACTTCAGAATCTCCTTTATCAATTCCCGCCCAGATAACCCGTGCGGATTTTATGTTCGGGAATGCGCCGAAAGAAGTAAGGTGTATATAAAATTGCGTTTTATTCCCCGCGATATCTTCAAGGATTTGAGTGATTTGATTTAATTGTTTCTCGTCAATTTCGCCTAAAAATTTCAGGGTGAGGTGGATATTCTGAGGATTGACCCATTTGACGTCGGCATTGGAGGATTTTAATTTTGCCTGCGCCTTTGCCAGGTAATCTTTGATTTCCTGCGGTAAGTCAATGGCAATAAACGCTCTCATAAGTATGGGGTATGGCAATTTTTGTCTTTGCTTCCGGCGTGCTTCAGAATTTTTGCCGTCTGCTACGGTTTTCTTCCTCGCTACGGACAGGCTGCCCGTTTATAGATTCCTCCGTTCGTCGTAAAACCTTGCAGACTTTTGCCAACAATTTTCTTATGCACGCTCCAGCAAAAGACAAAAATTATAATAGTCTTTTTAGCAATTCTAACGTCTTTAATGCCGCTTTTTTTCTAATTATTGTGCGGGTGCCGGTGAAACGGAATTGCCGGCAGACTTTTTTATCTTTGCTGTCTATGGCGATAAAGACGGTGCCGAGGGGTTTTCTAAGTGAGCCGCCGCTTGGCCCTGCGATGCCGGTTATGCCTATACCGAAATCGGCTTTTGTTATTCTTCTTGCGGATTGCGCCATCAGGCAGGCAACTTCTTTTGAAACGGCGCCTTTTTGAGAGATGATTTTTGCGGGTATCTCTAAGGTGTCTATTTTGGCCTGGTTACTGTAAGTAACGAAGCCGGCGGTGAAATATCTTGAGCTGCCGGAGAGGTCGGTAAGGAGTTTTGAAACAAACCCTCCGGTGCAGGATTCGGCTATGGCAACAGTTTTACCTTTTTTTATCAGGAGGCTATGTATCTGCCTTAGAATGGTTTCCACAAAAATATTATAAGCCTTTTTAAATATATTGACAAGACAATAATCTCTGGTATAATTACATCAATAATCTTCGGGGCAGGGTGGAATTCCCGACCGGCGGTTAAGCCCGCGACCTCCACGTTCAGAGGTTACAAGTCAATGTAAATTCTGAATGTGGGGTTGATCCGGTACCTTTCGGCTTCGCTCAAGGTTAATGTTGAGCAGAGTCGAACCATAAATTCCGGAGCCGATGGTATAGTCCAGATGGCAGGAGATTAGGAGCGCATTTGCCCGAAGATTTTTTTCGGGTTTTTTATTTAATGAACGCATAACTTACGGAGCGCGGGGTGCGACGTAAGTTATCTGCGCGAATTAACCCCACACCTAGATGGCACATTAGAAAATTATGATTTTCTGGGGGTGGGGTAAGTTCGGCCGAATAAGTTATGCCGGCTTTCGCCGCCATAACTTATGGCCTCACTTATGTTCAATAGTGTTCAGGAAATAATTCAGGACTTAAAAGACGGCTCAATGGTTATCATCGTTGATGATGAAGACCGCGAAAACGAAGGCGATTTAGTGGTGGCGGCCTCGTTTGCCAAATCCCAGCACATTAATTTTATGGCCAAATATGGCAGGGGGCTTATCTGCGTGCCTATGGAAGAAGAAAGGTTAGAGGCCCTGGATTTGCAACCTATGCTGTATGAAAAGGGTTTATCCAATAAGGAAGACCTTTTTTCCACGGCCTGGATGATTTCCGCGGACGCATCTTCCGGCATAACTACGGGCATATCCGCACATGACCGTGCACGCACAATCGAAGTCCTGATAAACCCGCAAAGTAAGCCTGAGGATTTAATCCGGCCCGGGCACATATTTCCCCTCAGGGCGCAGAGGGGAGGGGTTTTGGTGCGCGCCGGGCATACCGAGGCAGCAGTGGATTTAGCAAAACTCGCCGGGCTTTATCCCGCCGGGGTAATATGCGAGATTATGAATGACGACGGCACAATGGCCAGGCTCCCCCAGTTAGAGAAATTTGCCAAGCAGCATAATTTGAAGATCGGCTCAATTACCGACCTTATTGAGTACCGCAGGCGTTCGGAAAGACTTATCGAGAGGGTTTCCGAGGCAAGACTCCCGACGCAATGCGGGGTTTATAAAATAATTTTATACCGCGATTTGATTAGTAATAAAGTCCATACGGCGCTTACGATGGGCGAATGGAAAAACGAGCCGGTGCTTGTACGCGTGCATTCGGAGTGCCTGACCGGGGATGTATTCGGCTCTTTGCGCTGCGATTGCGGCAGGCAGCTTCAGAGGGCGATGGAGATTATTGATAAGGAGAAAAAGGGGATTATTCTTTATATGAATCAGGAGGGCCGGGGCATTGGCCTGGTAGATAAAATCCGCGCTTATAATTTGCAGGATAAGGGCATGGATACGGTTGAAGCGAATGAGGCGCTGGGTTATAAGCCGGATTTAAGGGATTACGGTATCGGCGCGCAGATTATGGTAGATTTGGGGGTAAGGGATATCAGGCTCTTGACTAATAATCCCCGCAAGATCGTAGGTCTGGAAGGTTACGGGATAAAAGTTATTGAGCGCATGCCCCTTGAAATCGAACCAAACCCCGCAAACTACCATTATTTAAGGGCCAAGAAAGAGAAATTGGGGCACCATATTAAATTAAAATAACCCTATTTCAAACCCCCATGGGAATAGGGTAAGAAGGAGGGAGTTATGGTTAAAGTGATTGAAGGGAATTTGATTGCAAAAGGAAAGAAATTCGGCATCATTGCCTCGCGTTTCAATGATTTTATTACCAAGGAATTAGTTTCGGGTTGTTTAGACGCGTTGGTCAGGCACGGGGCGAATGCTGATGATTTGACCCTTACCTGGGTTCCGGGTGCGTTTGAAATACCGTGCGTAGCGCAAAAGATGGCAAAGTCTAAAACTTACGATGCATTGATTTGTTTAGGCACTGTTATTCGCGGCTCTACCCCGCACTTTGAATATGTTTCTTCCGAGGTGTCAAAAGGCGTGGCCCGCGTTTCCCAGGACACAGGCTTACCGGTGATATTCGGCATAATTACCGCCGACACCATTGAGCAGGCGATTGAACGCGCCGGCACAAAAGACGGCAATAAAGGCAAAGACGCCGCCATAAATGCCATTGAGATGGCTAACCTTTTAGACAAGGTCAAGTGATTCATTAAAGGTTAATTGGCGAGTGGTTAAAATGAGAAAACGGACACAGGCGCGCGAATTTGCGCTGCAAATTTTATACCAGATAGATATCACCCATGACGCCTACGATATTTCCCTGGATAATTTTTGGAAAACAAATACGGAGCAAGAGGTTTCCGAAGAGATAAAGGCCTTTGTCGGCGAGCTGGTTAAAGGCGTTGCGGATAATTTAACGGCCATTGACGATAAGATCGCCTCCTACGCAACCAACTGGGAAATTGAACGTATGGCGGTCGTAGACAGGAATATATTACGCATGAGCTGTTATGAACTTTTATTCCGGGAGGATATTCCGCCGAAGGTTTCCATAAACGAGGCAGTGGACCTTGCCAAGAAGTTTTCCGATATAAAAGCAGGCAAATTTGTTAACGGCATCCTGGATAAGGTGAAATCGGAAAAGGGTAAATGAAATACGCTGACCTACACCTTCACACCGCATTTTCCGACGGGACTTATTCCTCCGAGGAGCTTATCCGGCAGGCAGCGGAAAAGAAATTGGCGGCTGTCGCCATCACCGACCACGACAGCGTAGAGGGAGTTGAGCTTGCCCAGAAAGCCGGCGATGCAAGCGGCATAGAAGTGCTTTCCGGCATAGAGCTCACCGCAGAGGAAGAAGGCTTGGAAATCCATATCTTGGGTTATCTGATTGACCAGAGAAATGAGGAGTTGATAAAGCGGCTGGATTTTTTAAAGAAAAAGCGCGTTGAACGCATATATAAGATTGTAGATAAATTAAAAGATCTGGGGTTAAAATTAAGGCCTGAAAACGTGTTTGACATTTCGGGTAACGGCACAGTAGGCAGGCTCCATATCGCCAGGGCCATGGTGAAAGAAGGACTGGTTGGTTCGATATTTGAGGCATTTAAGAATTACATCGGCGATAAATGCCCGGCCTATGTCCTGGGCTTTCGGTTTTCTCCCAAAAACGCGATAGCCCTGATAAAAGAATCCGGCGGCATACCGGTGTTGGCGCATCCGTATGTGCTTGGCCGGGATGACCTGATACCTAAATTTGTTGATTACGGGCTTATGGGTCTGGAGGCTTATTATGCAGAACACACACCCCCTATGACAAAAGACTACCTTAAGTTGGCAATGAAATATAAGCTGTTGGTTACAGGCGGTTCGGACTGCCACGGTAATGCCAAGCCCGAAGTAAAAATAGGCTCGATTAAGATTCCTTATGGCTTGGTTGAGAAATTAAAAAAAGCAAAACAGAGTTAATCTTAAAAAATGGCAAGGAACCATCTTTATTTTATGAAATTGGCTATGCAACAAGCCCTGAAGGCTAAAGGCAGGACTTCGCCCAATCCGCTTGTCGGGGCATTAGTGATAAAGAACGGGCGGGTTGCCGGGAGAGGATATCATGAAAAGGCAGGTATGCCTCACGCAGAAATTATCGCCCTTGGTGAAGCAGGAAGCAAAACCAAAGGAGCAACTTTATATGTAACTTTAGAGCCCTGCACCCATTTTGGCAGGACTCCGCCCTGTGTAGAAGCCATAATAAAAAGTGGGGTAAAAGAGGTAATAGTAGGAATGATTGACCCTAACCCCCTGAATAACGGCGAGGGAATTGAGATATTAAAAAGAAATGGCATAAAGGTCCAGGTGGGCTTTCTGGAAAAAGAATTAAAAAAAATGAATGAGGCATTCATAAAATATATTACAAAAAAAACGCCCTTTGTTACGGTTAAGGTGGCGCAGTCGCTAGACGGCAGGATTGCCACAAGAACAGGGGATTCCAAATGGATAACTTCGGACAAGTCGCGCATTTACAGTCACCGCATCCGCCAGTATTACGATGCGATTATGGTCGGAAGCAACACCGTATTGAGGGATAACCCAAAACTCGATGCCTGGTTTTCAAAAAGGCATCCCATAAAGATTGTAGTGGATAGCCAGTTGAGCACACCGTACGGCGCAAATATATTTTCCAAAGATAGCCGGGTGATAATCGTAACTCTTCCTGCCAAGCCGGGCCAGGAAACGGAAAACAGGAAGATTCTGTCGGAAAAGGCAAAGATTTTGGAAGTGAAGGAAAAGGCGGGCCAGATTAATTTAAGGGATATGATGAAGAAGCTGGCGCAGCTTGAGATAACCAATATTATTGTTGAGGGCGGCGGCACGTTAATCGGCTCATTATTTGATGATGGCCTTGTAGATAAAGTTTTATTTTTTATCAGCCCCAAGATTATCGGTGGCAAGAACGCCATCAGCTCGGTTATGGGAGATGGCATTTCGCGCGTTGACAAAGCGATAAAATTGAAGGATTTTAAAATAACCCGCAGAGGGGAAGATTGTCTTGCTGAAGGCTATGTTTAGCGGGATTGTCGAAGAGTTAGGCGTGGTTAAAAAGATATCCCGGCGGGGAAATGTTACCTTCTTTGAAATCCAGGCAGATAAGGTATTGGAAGATGTAAAGATAGGCGATAGTATCGCCGTAAATGGCGCCTGCCTTACTGTGGTAAAGAAAGAGGGCAGATTTTTAAGTTTTGAGGTAATGCCTGAAACCCTGAGGATAACGAACCTGGGGACTTTAAAAATTTCCGGGAAGGTAAACCTTGAGCGCAGCCTTAAAGTCGGTGGCCGGGTGTCAGGGCATTTTGTTACCGGACATATTGATTGCGCAGGAAGTATACGCAAAAAAGGCTATTCCAATGGGAATTTATGTTTTGAAATCGCAGTCCCCGGAGAGTTTATGGGCTATGTTTTGCCCAAAGGCTCAATAAGCATTGACGGCATAAGCCTGACTATCGTAAATAAAAAATCAAATACCTTTTCCGTATATATAATCCCACATACGCTCAAAAACACAACACTTGGGTTTAAGGGCCCTTCGGATAAAGTAAATATCGAATTCGATATCCTTTCCAAGCAAACCAACCCATTCCGTTAATTTCTAACCATTGCGAAATTCCGCAATTTCTGCTATACTACAATAATTAAATTACGAAAAATTCCGGGGAGTGGCTCAGTTTGGCTAGAGCGTTGCGTTCGGGACGCAAAGGCCGGCGGTTCAAATCCGCCCTCCCCGACCAATCTATGAAAAAGCAAATCCACGTATTTTATACGGGCAGGGTGCAGGGCGTAGGTTTCCGGTTTACCGCTGGAGATATCGCCCGTGAGCTGGGAGTTTGCGGCTGGGTCAAAAACCTGCATAATGGTCGGGTGGAAGTCATGGCAGAGGCAGACGAGGATACCCTGAAAAGATTCCTTGAAAGAATAGATAAATACTTTTCCGGTCATGTCCATGACACGGATATCCAGTGGCAGCCTGCCACAGGCGAATTCCAGGATTTCAGCATTAAATTCTGATGCGATACGCTATATTTTCTGATGTCCATTCTAATATGGAGGCCCTTGACGCAGTAATCGCAGCCTATAAATCCGAATCCATAGACAGGTATTTGTGTATTGGCGATGTCGTGGGCTATGCGGCTAACCCCAAAGAATGTATTGAAAAGGTTAAATCCCTGGCAGCAGTTACAGTTGCCGGAAATCATGACTGGGCGACGGTATATTTATTTTCCGACAATTACTTTAACGATATGGCGCGCGAGGCGATATCCTGGACCAGGAAGGTTTTGGATAAAAAGGAAAGGAATTTCCTGGAATCCCTGAAACTTACATACGAAAATGAGGATTTGACTTTAGTCCACGGGACACTGGATAAGCCGCAGGAATTTGAGTATTTAGCCAGCCTCTCTGCGGCAGAGGCTACATCCGGTGCGCTCCAGACTGATATTTGTTTTGTCGGGCATTCGCACGTTGCCGGTACATTTATTTCGGATACGTTTGGCCGCATATTTTATACGGATGAAGACGAAATCAATATGGAGGGAGAAAACAGCTATATTGTGAACGTAGGTAGCGTGGGCCAGCCCCGCGACGGCGACCCCAGGGCTGCCTATGGTATATATGATACCGTCAAAAGGCGCATTGAAATAAAGAGGATAAAGTACGATATAGACAGCGCAAGAAAAAAGATTATCCAGCAGGGTCTGCCGCAATTCTTCGGCGACAGGCTCCTTTCCGGAAGATGAACAGCTATGCCTGAAAATATAAAAAAACAGATAGAAAGTTTACGCGAGAATTTACGGCGCCACGATTACCTTTATTATGTTTTAAGCAGCCCTAAAATTTCCGACAAGGAATATGATGATTTAATGAGCAGGCTTAAGGAATTGGAAGATAAATACCCGGAATTTAAGAGCGATGATTCGCCAACCGTGCGGGTAAGCGGAGGAATACTTGAAGGTTTCAAGACTGTAAAGCATAAGCAAAAGATGATGTCCCTGGATAACACCTATTCTTTTGAAGAGTTGCGGGAATGGGAAGAACGGGTGCATAAAGGCCTAAGCCGGGAAGAAAAAGTTGAGTATGTAGTTGAGCCAAAGATTGACGGCCTGAGTGCAAACCTTGCTTATCAGAAAGGAAAAATTATTATAGGCGCAACCCGGGGAGACGGAGAAACTGGCGAAGACGTAACCGAGAATATAAAGACCATCCGCTCTATCCCGTTAGTCTTATTGGGCGAGAATATTCCGGATTTTATTGAGGTGCGCGGGGAAGTTTATATGGACAAAGATGACTTTGAGGCTGTCAACCGGGATAGAGAAAATAGTGGCGAAGACCTTTTTGCCAATACGCGCAATGCCGCAAGCGGCTCTCTAAAACTTTTGGACAGGAGTATTGTTTCAAAGAGAAAACTTAATTTCTTCGCCCATTCTCTGGGAGAATACTCAGGCGCAAGCATAATGAACCAGTGGGAGTTTTTGGAGAAACTTAAAAACTGGGGGATACGCACTGTGCCTCATAGTAAACTTTGCAGTAGTCTGGACGCAGTTATTGATTATTGCAAGTCATGGCAGGAAAAAAGAGACAGGCTTAATTATGATATAGACGGAATGGTAATTAAGGTAAATAATCTGTCCCAGCAGAAGAAGCTCGGATTTACATTAAAGAGCCCGCGTTGGGCAGTGGCGTATAAATTTCCCGCCCGCCAGGTAACCACAAGAGTTTTAAAAATTAATATTGATGTAGGAAGGACAGGCGTAATTACGCCTACGGCGAAATTGGAACCTAAAAAATGTGGCGGCGTAACAATACAACACGCCACCTTGCATAATTTTGACGAGATTAAACGCCTTAATGTTCGGGTTGGTGACCGGGTGTTGATCGAGAGGGCAGGAGATGTAATCCCTAAAGTGGTAAAGGTTGTAGAAAGTAGAGGCAAAAAAGCATTTGTTATTCCTAAAAAGTGTCGGATATGCGGTGCTAAAATAGTAAAAGAAAAAGAAGAAGACGTGGCCTACCGCTGCATAAACCCTTCCTGCCCGGCACAACTCGAACGTGGAATCCTGCATTTTGCCTCGCGCCGGGCAATGGATATCGAAGGTATGGGAGAGGCAGTGGTCAGGCAGTTAGTTAAGCTAAAATTTGTGCGGGATTTTTCCGATATCTATAAACTCAAAAAGGAAGATTTGTTGAAACTCGAGTTATTCAAAGATAAAAAGGTGCAGAATTTACTTGACGGCATAGAAAAGAGTAAAAGGCAGCCTCTATCCCGGCTTATCTATGCCTTAGGTATAAGGCATGTAGGCGAAAAGGCGGCGTATGTCCTGGCCCAAAACTTTAAAACAATAGATAATTTAATGGGCGCGAAAAGAGAAGATTTTGACGCGATTTATGAGATTGGCCCGGTAATGTCGGAATCAGTAATTAATTATTTTTCACAGGGTTCGGCAAGAAAATTGATTGAAGAATTTAAAAAGGTGGGATTAAACCTTAAAGAGGAGGTTGCAGAAGTAACCAGAGTTATGCCGTTTACAGGAAAGACATTGGTTTTTACCGGCGAATTGAAAGAATACAGCCGTAATGAGGCAGAAGGGTTGGTGCGGCGTTACGGAGGAGAGGTAACATCCGGCGTAAGCAAAAATACTGATTTTGTAGTAGCCGGGGAAAACCCCGGCTCAAAATATGATAAGGCCAGGAAACTGGGAGTAAAAATTATTAATGAAAAGGAATTTTCCCGCCTGATAAAGCAAGAATGAAGGGTGGGATCCCGCCCTGGATAATTATTCTGGGCGAAAAAAGAGGATATTAAAATGAGAAAAATAAATTTTTCACTTAAGCAAATAGTTTTACTAGTTACTAGTTATTCGTTACTGGTTACTAGTTTTGGTTGCGAGGCCTTTGTGCGCAAATTCACCCGTAAGCCCAAGAGAGAAAAAGAAACGGTGCAAATGGTATTGGCGCCTGAAGAATATAAGGGCCCGCAAATGACCAAGGAAGAAATTTACAGGAAATATTTATTGTATTGGCAATCCTGGCAGGACGAACTCATCAATTCGCTTTCAGATAACGGGAGTGTAAAGAAACATTTAGACTGCCTGAATGAGGCATTAAATAACCTGGGGCACATAAGGGCGCTTTTGAATGATGGGAAGCAAAAGAAACTTGATGTTTATATCAGTCAGTTAAATGAACTTAAAGATTCAATCGCGAGCGATATTTATAATGCCGATACAGCCAGGAATAGCGCAACTGCTGAGAGAATAAAAAGGGTTATCCTACGGCATTTTTCTTACAGTGACATAAAGGATTGTTTGATATGATATTAGAAGAAGTCCGCGTAGGGCAAATGCAGGTTAATTGTTATATCCTGGCGCAAAGAGAGAATTCAGCCGCGATAATCATCGACCCGGGTGATGATGAGGTAAAGATCAAGAAGGTTTTAAAGAGACGGAAATTAAGGCCCGGTATAATTATTAACACACACGGCCATATGGACCACATTGGATGCGATGACGATTTTGGCGTAGATGTTTATGCGCACCGCGATGAAGTAAAATTATTGAAAGACCCGGAGGAAAACCTCTCCGGCGTCTTTGCCATCCCTTATTCCGTAAAGTCAAGAATCAAGGCATTGGAGGATGAGGAAAAGATAACCCTCGGCGATATTGAGCTTGAAGTCATACACACGCCCGGCCACACTGCCGGAGGCATTGCATTGTTATTAAAGAAACCGCAAGGTAAAATATTATTCACCGGAGATACTTTATTTTGCGGCAGTGTCGGCAGGACGGATTTTCCCGGAGCAGACGGGGAACTGATTATAAAATCAATAAAAGAAAGGTTATTGAAGCTTCCCGATGATACGGTTATCTATCCCGGGCACGGCCCGTCCTCTACCATCGGTGAAGAAAGAAAAACCAATCCCTTTCTTACTTAAATGCAGGAATTTATAGATACATTCCTTAATTATCTTTCGGCTGAAAGAGGTCTGTCGCGCAATACCATTATTTCTTACCGCGAAGACCTCAGGAATTATATAGATTTTTTGAATCGGCATTCCATCAGCACATTATCCAAGACAACCAAGAACGACATAGTTGATTTTATGCTTCATCAGAAGGACAAAGGTCTGGAAGCAAATTCCGTTGCCCGCCGATTAGCCGCAATCCGCATGTTTTACCGGTTTTTGGTAAGGGAAAGAATTTTAAAGACAGACCCCAGCATCCTGATAGATTCGCCTAAATTGTGGAAAAAAGTCCCGGAGACCCTTTCGCTAAATGAAATAGAGGCATTGTTAAACCAGCCGAATATCCGGGATAAACAGGGCATAAGAGACAGGGCAATCCTGGAAACGCTTTATGCCACAGGCATGCGTGTTTCAGAAGTGGTTAATTTAAAGAAGGACAATGTCAACTTTGATGTCGGGTTCTTGCGCTGTATCGGCAAGGGCAATAAGGAACGGATTATACCTTTGGGGAAAAAGGCAATGCACAGCATTACGAAATACCTGCGGGAGTCAAGGCCCGTTTTTTTAAAGAAAAAAGAATCGGAGTTCCTTTTTTTGAGCCGTTTCGGGAAAAAGATATCGCGCCAGTCGTTGTGGAAGATTATCAAAAGGTATGCCAGGGAGGCCAGGATTAAAAAGCCTATCCGGCCGCATATCTTAAGGCATTCTTTTGCCACGCATTTGTTGGAGAGGGGTGCGGATTTGCGTTCGGTGCAGGAGATGCTCGGGCATTCCAATATTTCGACAACCCAGATTTACACGCATATAAATAAAGACAGGCTTAAAGCCACACACCGGATGTTCCACCCCCGGCCATAGCTAAACGGGGAGAGACCCTATCTTGGCTATTTTAAAGCAGGAGGGGGGACCTGCCCTCAAAAGATAAGTATGAAAAAATATCTGAAGAAATTACCGCAAGAACTCGTTGAGTTAATAGAATTATCCGGAAATATTTCCGAAATCTTGGGCTATACCGCCTACCTTGTCGGAGGCTTTGTCAGGGATTTGCTCCTGGGGGTAAAGAATTTTGACCTGGACATTGTTATTGAAGGAGACGGTATTAAATTTGCCGAAGAGCTTGCCGCAAGACTAAAGGCAAAGTGCACAAGGCACAAGAGGTTCGGCACGGCAACCATTCATCTTAAGCCTCACTTAAAGATAGATATTGTAACCGCAAGAAAAGAATTTTACCCGACGCCTGCCAGCCTTCCCGTGGTGACATTCGGCAGGATTGAAGATGATTTAAGCCGCCGGGATTTTACCATAAATGCCCTTGCCGTAAGCATAAACCGGAAAAGCTTTGGCAGGTTTATGGATTTGTTTGACGGTAAAGCCGATTTAGCGGATAAAAAGATTTGCATATTGCACGATTTAAGTTTTGTTGATGACCCGACCAGGATCTTAAGGGCAATACGTTTTGAGCAGAGGTTTGGTTTTGCTATTGAGAAAAAGACGCTTAAGTATCTCAGGGAGGCAGTGCGGATTAAGATGCTGGAAAAGGTCCAGCCCCAACGTCTGCGCGATGAAATCATCCTGATGCTGAAGGAAGAGCATCCGATAAAACAGATAAAACGCCTGGAACAACTGGCAGGCCTGCAGTTTATAAACCCGCACTTAAAAATTTCAAAGAAGACGGATGCTTTGTTGAATTCTATTGACGGGCAGGTTAACTGGTTTAAACATGAGTTTCCTCATCGCCGGCAGCTTGATAATTGGTTAGTTTACTTCATGGGTCTGGTAGATTCTCTTGAGGTAAGCCAGATAAATTCAATCTCTAAAAAGTTTGTTTTCCGGCAGGGTGAAGAAAAAAGGATGCTGGCTTATAAAGAAATCAGCCTGAAAATTATCGCGGAATTATCCCGGCCGGCAGTTAAGCCCAGTAAAGTATTTAAATTGCTTGAGTCTTTGAGCTATGAAATAACCCTTTTGATAAAAGCGAAATCCAAGGATATTAATCTGCAGAGAAATATTGAAGATTTTTTTAAAATTTATAACGGCATGAGAATTTTAATTTCCGGAGAGGACTTACGTAAATTAGGGGTTGTCCCGGGCCCGGATTACCAGAAGATTTTCCATAAGGTATTGGATGCAAGGCTTGACGGCCAGGTTAAGACAAGAGAGGAAGAATTGGCTTTAGCGAGAAGGTTAACAAAATAAGAAATGACCGTTGGCATTTTGAGGATTTCCCTATTTATACCGGAGAGCAATTCATTAAAAGAGAAAAGGCGCGTTTTGCACAGTCTGAAGGCAAGACTGCGTAATAATTTCAATGTCGGATTAGCCCAGATTGACGGTGAGGACAAATGGCAGAAGGCAACCCTTGCGGTAGTGGGAGTGGAAAGAAGCGGAAACAACGTAAATAGTGTTTTATCAAACGTGGTAAATTTTATCGGAAATTATAACGGCGTAAATATAATTGATTATGAAATGGAGCTTATTTAAAGGAGATCGGGATGGGAAGAAAGGATAGGGTTGCCGAGGCTATAAAAAGAGAGGTCAGCCAGATAATACACGATGAATTAAAGGACCCGCGTTTGGGGTTTGTTACTATTACGGGAGTTGAAATAACCGCTGACTTAAGAACCGCCAAGATTTTTTTTAGCGTCTTAGGGCAGGAACAAGAGTTTAAGAAGACTAAAGGGGCACTGGAGTCATCATCAGGTTTTATCCGCAGGCTCATCGGCCAGAGGATAAAATTAAGGTTTACTCCGGAGATTATTTTCCGGCAAGATAAATCTTCCGAATATAGCAGCAGGATACAGGAAGTTTTAAACGAGATAAAGGAGCTAGATGAGTCTAAAAAAAGTAATCGCCTGCATAAAAAAGAATAAGAGTTTTTTGATTGCCACGCATACGAACCCGGAAGGAGATGCCCTGGGTTCGGAACTTGCTTTCTATAACCTGGTTAAATCCTTAGGAAAAGAGGCGGTTATTGTCAACGAGGATAACCTCCCTTATGGTTATGAATTTTTACCCGGCAAAGAATTAATGAAAAAATTCGGCAAGAATACGCAGAATATAAAATTCAGCGTTTTCGTGGTTTTGGATTGTTCGGATTTAAAAAGGACGGGAGAGGTTTACCGCTTAAACGCGGATAATAAGCCAACCCTAAATATTGACCATCATATAAGCAACATTAATTTCGGCACCATAAATTGGGTAAAGCCGCATGCTTCATGCACCTGTGAAATGGTTTATGAAATTTATAAAGCAATGCGCCTGCCCATAGATAAAGATACGGCTATTGCCTTGTATACCGGCATAATGGCAGACACGGGCTCATTTCATTATTCTAACACCAGCGCATTTGCGCACAAGATAGCCGCAGAACTTTTAAAGTACAAACTCGATGTCCGCGAGATTTATAGGAGTGTCTATGAGAATATGCCTTTTGCCGATATGAAATTGCTGGTGGAAATCCTGCCTACAATCAGGCGCTCGTTCGGCGGAAAGGCCGTATGGTTTGAGGTAAAAAAGGATACCTTGAAGAAACGCAAAAAAATATCCATTGATTTGGCCGAGCATTTATTGACATTTGCCAGGGCGATAAAAGGGGCGGAGGTCGCGCTTATATTCAAGGAAAATTTTGTGAAGGACAGCGAAGTGAGGGTTAATTTTCGCTCGCAGGGTAAAGTTGACGTAAATAAAATTGCTCAAATGTTCGGAGGCGGGGGGCATAAGGCAGCTAGCGGCGCTACCCTGCACGGCAAAATCGAAACTATCCGCAACAAAGTCCTGGCGAAAGTCAAAGTGGCACTTTAACAGGGATTCCCCCCCCATGAAGGCAGACACGCGCTAACTTAAAAATTGGGCACGCGAAGCAAAGCCTAAAATTATAGAGTAGATGAAAAAGAAAACGAGATTTGTAGAATTGAAGAAAATATTTGAGACGCTGCATGGGCCAAAGGGGTGTATGTGGGATAAGAAGCAGACGCATAAAAGTATATTGCCGGATTTGCGCGAAGAAGTCAGGGAGTTTATCGACGAGGTAAATAGAGGCCATACGCGGAATATGAAGGAGGAATTGGGTGATATATTGCTGCATGTTATGTTTCATGCCCAGATTGCTTCAAAGGAAGGCAAGTTTAACATTGAAGACGTTATCAAAGAGTTGATAACGAAATTAAAGAGACGGCATCCGCATGTTTTCGGCAAGGTAAAAGTAAATTCCGCGCAGCAGATTGTTAAAAACTGGAACAAGATTAAATTGGCAGAGAAAAGAAGAAAGCAGCCCCGATGATTGTTATACATGGGATAAATAAGATTAGGAAATATAAGAGGCCGATGGTGGCCATTGGTGTATTTGACGGCGTACATCGGGCGCATATACAGATTTTGCGCGCCAGTGTTGAGCATGCCCGGCGGATTAACGGCACAAGTATAGTTTTGACATTCTATCCCCACCCGCAATTAGAAGACGATATTTATTCTTTAAATCATCGCCTAAGATTAATCGCCGGATTGGGCGTAGATGTGTGCGTGGTTATAAATTTAAGCAAGGCCCTGTACAAGATGCCGGCGGAAGATTTTATCCGCAATATCCTGGTGAAAAAAATCCGGGCGGAATATATTTACGTGGGAAAAAACTTTACCTTCGGTAGAGGTGCTGAAGGTAATTATAAACTTCTAAAGAGTTTATCAAAAGTTTACGGTTTTAAATTAAAGGTATTTAGGCCGATAAAAATAAATAGCAAAATTATAAGTAGCACATATATCCGTAAATTAATCAGCGAGGGAAGACTTGATACTGCGGAAAGATTACTTTCCCGTGCGGTGAGTATTCTGGGGACGGTGACAAGAGGGAGCTCGCTGGGTAGAAAGTTAGGTTTTCCAACGGCGAATATAAACCCTCACCACGATATAATTCCTCCTTCAGGAATCTACGCGGTCAAAATTACTTTAAGCGGCAAGAGATTGAAGGGGGTTTGTTATATCGGCACTCGTCCTACATTCAGCCGGGAAATAAAAAAATATGTGGAGGTGCATATATTTAATTTTAATAAAAATATATATAATAAAGAATTGGAGGTGCAATTTGTAAAAAAGATAAGGGCAGACCGCAAATTTAAACTTATTAAATCTTTAGTAAAACAGATTAAGAAAGATGTTCAATTCGCCAGAAATATCCTTTCTTCCCACTAATTTTACCACAATATATGCTACACACCTGATTAATATCCCCTAGTAATTGTGTTATATCAAGTTAGGTAAAATTTTATCTTGACAAATAAGGCAATTTTACGTATACTTTTGGATACGTAGTGGCATAAAGTGGGTTAAAGTGGGAAGGGCTATAATTTATGTTTTACGGTGAGTATTTACATTCTATGGACCGTAAAGGCAGGCTGGTATTGCCTGCTAAATTACGCGAGGTTTCAAAGAATAATTTCATTGAAAAATTCTTTGTTACCCGCGGCCTGGATAAATGCCTTTTCATGTTTAGCGAAGAAGAGTGGCGTAACCAGGAACAGAAATTCAAATCTATATCTTTTACCAAACAGGAAGCCCGCATTTTTAACCGTATATATTTTTCCGGTGCAATAGAGATAATACCCGATAAACAAGGAAGGATACTCCTGCCGAATTATTTGAAAGAATTCGCCGAGATTAAAAAGGACGTAATGGTCGTAGGTATCTCCAACAGAATAGAAATCTGGGCAAAAGAGAAATGGCATGATTTTTACGGAAATTGGCGCCAGTCATTTGAGGAGATTGCCGAGAAACTAATGGAGATGTAATTCCACCTATGCTGATAATGGAAGAAGAAGTGCACACGCCGGTAATGTTAAAAGAGGTTTTAGATTACCTGGAATTGGCGCCGGGTAAGCTCATAGTTGACGCCACAGTCGGCACGGCCGGGCATGCCCATAAGATGCTTGAGCGCATCACTCCCGGCGGAAGATTAATCGCGATAGACAGAGACCAGGAGTCTTTAAATTATGCCAGGGAAAAATTATATGCTTTTAAGCATTCCTGTGAGTTCGTGCATAGTAATTTCTCGGAGATAGATACTGCGCTAAAAAGTGTGAATGTTTCAAAGATTGACGGCATATTGTTTGACCTGGGTATTTCCTCTTTTCAACTGGATAACCCGGAGAGAGGTTTTAGCTTTCAGGCTGACGGGCCGTTAGACATGCGCCTGGACAGAACAAGTTTTATATCCGCCTACGATTTAGTGAACAACCTTAATGAAGACGAAATATCTTCGATACTGCAGGCATTCGGCCAGGAAAGATGGCACAACCGGATTGCCCATCTTCTGGCCCAGGAGAGGCAGAGGCACCCGATTTCCACAACCTTGGAATTATCCGATATCATAGCCAGGGCAATACCTCACAAATATAGATATTACCGTATACACCCGGCAACCCGCACTTTCCAGGCGCTGCGCATTGCGGTAAACAGGGAATTGGAATCGCTGGAAATAGCGATAAACAAGACAGTTGACTTTTTGAACAATAAAGGCAGAATATGCGTCATTTCTTTTCATTCATTGGAAGACCGTATAGTTAAATTAAATTTTCGCAAGTTGGCAGCCAGAGGGATTTTAAATTTGATAACGCCTAAGCCTTTGACGCCTACGTCGGAAGAAGTGGGCGAGAACCCTTCCAGCCGGAGCGCCAAATTCAGGGTTGCCGAAAGAGCCTAAATGAGATTATCAAGGTTTTTGTCCACGGTTTTCTTTATTACTTTTCTTTCCTGCCTTTATGTCTGGCAGCAGACCGAAATTTTCCGCTTTGCTTATTTGAGGGAAAAGACTCTTGCGCACTTCAATGATTTGCTTGATAAAAACTCCATTCTAAGATATAATTTAAAAAAGAACACTTCCTTGATAAGCATGGGCAGCAAAGTTTCCCAGCCTAAGGATTTTCAGATGCCAGATAATTATCTGTTGGTAAAATTAACCTCCCCCAAAGAAGAGTTGAGCCCGGACAACCGGTATCAGGGTAAAAGGCAGAATCTGGTATCGCGTTTCTTCAGCGTGAAAAGGGTTGCTGAAGCAAAGACAATCGGCCCTTCGGCCCCCTAGGTTGAATTCCAATTTCGGTTTAGCATAAAGTATCGGCACTAATTTTATATACTTGTGTATATAGTAAATTACAGCCGCAGGGCTGGCGTGGTATTTTTGGTTTTTGTCGTTTTCCTAATATTCTGCGCAGCCCGCCTTTTTTTTATTCAGCTGTTCCAATCTAAATTTCTTTCCGGGATTGCCAATAAACAGCACAATTTATTTGTGGAGCTAGAGCCGCGCAGGGGCGCCATATACGACTGTAACCTTAAGCCGCTGGCAGTCAATATCTCCACGGATTCTCTTTACGCCTCCCCATCCGGCATGACAGCCAGAGACAAAGAAACAGCCATAAAAAAACTTATGCCCATATTAAATGTAAATTATTCTTATTTAAAGGAGAGGTTAGGTCGTAAAAAGGCCTTTGTCTGGCTTGCGCGTAAGATAACTCCGGAGCAGGGCGAGGCGGTAAAAAAATTAAATTTAAAGGGTATAGGTTTTATAAAGGAGAGCAAGCGCTGCTACCCCAACAGGTATCTTGCCAGCCACATTATCGGGTTTGCCGGGTTGGATAATACGGGACTCGAAGGCCTGGAATTATATAGCGACAAATACCTTAAAGGAGAGCCGGGCTGGGCGGTAATGTTGAGGGATGCCCGTCAGAGGAAATTGGATATCTATGACCGGATGGTTTCTCCCAGGGACGGCCAGGATTTAGTTTTGACTGTTGATGAGGTCATCCAGTATATTGCCGAGAGGGAACTTGAGAAGGCATTTAAACAATACCATGCCAAAGGCGCCAGTATTATAGTGATGGACCCATATACCGGTAAAATCCTTGCCATGGCAAACCGGCCTACTTTTGACTTAGAGGGATTTTCCGCCGCCGATAAGGATTCCAAACGTAACCGCGCGCTCTGCGATTTGTTTGAACCGGGTTCGGTATTTAAAATCGTTACGCTCTCTGCGGCAATAGAAGAGAAGAAGGTTTCCGAGGAAGACAGGTTTTTCTGCGAAAACGGGGCTTACCGCGTAGCCAACCACATATTGCATGACCATCAAAAACACGGCTGGCTTACTTTTAGGGAAATAATCGAAGAATCAAGCAACATCGGCACGACCAAGGTCGCTCAGATCCTGGGTCCGGATATCGTATATAAGTATGTAAAACTTTTTGGCTTCGGCGCAAAACTGGGAGTGGATATGCCGGGAGAGATTTCCGGTATATCTAAGGAGCCGCGCTTATGGTCTAAAACATCTATCGGGGCAGTGCCTATTGGCCAGGAGGTCGGCGTTACGGCATTGCAGTTAGCCTGCGCCATATCCGCGATAGCCAACGGCGGGCAATTAATGCAGCCGTACATCATTAACGAAATCAGGGATAAACAGGGCCAGACCATAAAGAAATTTTCACCGACGGTAATCCGTAAGGTCATATCTCCGGATACCGCCGCAAGGGTAAGGAAAGTACTTACCGGGGTTGTTGAGCATGGCACGGGTAGAATGGCAAAATTGGAGGGGTTTTTCAGCGCAGCAGGAAAAACCGGGACCGCGCAGAAACTTGAGCCTGACGGCAGCTATTCCCACGATAACTTTGTCGCTTCTTTTATTGGTTTTGCCCCTGCGGAAGAGCCGCTTCTGGCCATAGCGGTTATAGTTGATGACCCGCGTCCGGTTTATTTCGGAGGCGTGGTGTCTGCCCCGGTATTTAAGAGCGTTGCCTCCGATGTGTTAAGGTACCTTAAAATTAATCAATTCCACAAAGACCTGGTGGCGTTAAATGAGACTGAAAGAAATAATTAAATTACTCGGAAAGAAAAAAATCATTTCCGGCTTAACGGACTTTGAAGTTTCCGGGATTAGTTCTAATTCGAAATCCGTTAGAGATAATTTTATCTTTGTGGCGGTTAAAGGCGCAAAGGCTGACGGGCATAAATTTATCCGGGAAGCCATATGCAGGGGCGCGAAGGCAATAGTTTATAGTTCGCAGTTGACAGCTCACAGTGAGCCGGGGGTTAATTTTATCCGCGTAAAGGACACACGAAAGGCTTTGCCGGAGTTAGCCGCGGCATTTTATGGTAATCCGTCTGCAAAGATGAAGATCATAGGGGTGACGGGGACTAACGGTAAAACAACCGTTACCTATCTAATCGAAGCAATATTGAAAGAGGCAGGCTATACCCCCGGGGTCATCGGGACAATTGAATACCGGTTCAATAATAAAATTATTCCTTCCAAAAATACCACCCCCGGGCCGGTAGAGCTTCAGTCTATGTTAAGCCAGATGAAAAAAATGGGAATAAATTATGCGGTTATAGAAGTCTCTTCGCATGCCCTGGACCAGGCGAGAGTGGGGGCAATCGATTTTTCCTGCGCGATATTTACCAATTTAACCCAGGACCACCTGGATTACCATAAGACAAAAGAGGGTTATTTCCAGGCCAAGGCCAAACTCTTTAAAAATCTTAAAGTCCGCGCACTCGCCGTGATTAACAACGATGATGCCCACTCCGGGAGGCTCAAGAAATTGAGCGCCGCCAAACTTATTACTTACGGCATTAAGAATAAATCCGATATTATGGCAGAGGATATAAATGCCGATGTCCTGGGCGGAGAATTTATTTTATCCGGGCCAAAAATCAAAACCAGGCTAAAGACGAAATTAATCGGCATGCATAACGTTTATAATATTCTGGCAGCGGTTTCCTGGGCGGTAAAAGAAGGGATAAGTTTAAAGACGATAAAATCTGCGATAGAGAAATTTGCGCTTGTCCCGGGCAGGCTTGAGAGGATAAATTTTAAGGGGGATTTTCAGATTTTTGTGGATTATGCCCATACGGAAGACGCGCTCAGGAATGCTATCAGCGCATTAAGGCATTTTAATCCCAGGAGGATTATTACGGTCTTCGGTTGCGGCGGAGAACGCGATAAAACAAAGAGGCCGAAGATGGGTCGGGTAGTCACGGAATTAGCGGATTACGCCGTGATTACCAGCGATAACCCCCGCTCGGAGAATCCGTATGATATAATGCGCGATATTAAAAAAGGGATTAAGGGCAATAATTATTGCGCGATTGCCGACCGGTTTAAGGCAATAAAAAAATCACTCTCTCTTGCTTCTGCCGGAGATATAATACTGGTAGCCGGAAAAGGCCACGAAAATTCCCAGGCATTAAAAGACAAAACAATAGGCTTTAATGACTCCAGGGCGATAAAGGAATGTTTAAAGTCAATGAATTATTAAAGGCTGTTTCAGGGAAGTTAATTAATCCGGGCAATAGCGCGGATGTAAAAGGCATTTCCATTGATACAAGGACGATTAAACCGCTGGATGCCTTTCTCGCCATGAAGGGAGATAATTTTGACGGCCATGATTTTATAGGTCTGGCGGTAAATAAAGGCGCGGGCTGTATTATAATAGAAAAAGGTAAAGGCAAAGGCAAAGATTTTGCGAAAACAACAATTATAGAAGTAAAGAGTACGGTTAAGGCGTTGGGGGACATAGCCGGTTTTCACCGCAGGAAATTTGACATTCCGGTTATCGCGGTTACCGGCTCAAACGGTAAAACTACCGTCAAGGAAATGATAGGCTGGATTTTATCGGAGAAACTTAATGTTTTAAAAAACGAGGGGACAAAGAATAACCATATCGGCTTGCCCCTGGCCTTGCTTAACCTGAATGCGCGCCATGATATTGTCGTTGTTGAGATAGGCACAAACCATTTCGGCGAGGTGGAATACCTGGCAAAAATTTGCCAGGCGAACATCGGCCTCATTACCAACATCGGGCCTTCGCACCTGGAATATTTCAAAAACCTGGAAGGGGTATTGAGGGAAAAATATGCATTGATAAGAAACCTGAAAAAACCGCATATAGCCGTGTTGAACGGTGACGATGGCCTCCTGAGAAAAAAGCTCTGTGTAAAAACAAAAAAACCGTTTACTTTGAGTTTCGGAATTGAGAGCAAATGTGATTTTTTCCCGTCCAATATCAGTAATCTTGACGGCGGGATGGAATTTACAATAAACGCTGCCGGAAATTGCAAATTCAGGCTTAATACCCTCGGTTACCATAATATTTATAATGCGCTTTCCGCCATATCTATCGGCCGTATTTTCGGCATGCCATACAAAGATATCGCCCGGAGGCTAAACGCCTTTGAATTCCCTCCGGGGAGGCTGAAAATTATCAGGCTCGGCGACATTAAATTTATAGATGATACCTACAATTCCAATCCTCTTTCCCTGAAGCAGGCATTAAATTCTTTATATAACTTTAAGAACCGGGGGAGAAAGATTTTTCTAATGGGGGATATGCGGGAATTGGGCAGCCGGACTGAAGCCTTTCACCGGCAGGCAGGAAGAGAGGCTGCGAGGTCTTGTGATATACTTATAACTGTAGGTGAGCTTTCCAGGGCAGCGGCAAACGCAGCCAGGAAGAACGGCCTCGGCAAAAACATGGTATTTTCCTGCTGTTCCTGCAGAGAAGCAAAGGAAATTTTATACAATGATATATTGCCGGCGAAAGAGGATGTTATCCTGGTTAAGGGTTCGCGTTCAATGAAAATGGAGGAGATTTTTAAGGTTTAATCATGTTGTACTATTTACTGTATCCTTTACACAGCACAATTTCTCTTTTTAACCTTTTCCGCTACATCACCTTCCGGGCAAGTTTGGCTGCCCTGACAGCTTTTCTTATCAGCTTGATATTCGGCCCTGTTGTAATAAAGATGCTCGCCAGGTTAAAGATGGGGCAGAATATAAGGACCGAAGACAGTAAGAAATTATATGAATTGCATAGCCAGAAACAGGGCACGCCTACGATGGGCGGTATACTGATATTGCTGGCCATGGTATTTTCCACGTTGCTTTGGGCGGATATTTTTAACAAGTATATTGTGATAGTTGTATCTACTACTCTGTGGCTGGGCATAACCGGATTCGCCGATGATTATTTAAAGCACATAAGAAAATGTTCTAAGGGCCTGACTGCCACGGCAAAATTTGCTAGTCAGATTACCCTGGGGCTGGTATTGGTGGTTGTCCTGGCCCTATTTACCCGGAGCGGCACAAAGATCGACGTACCTTTTTTAAAAGATGTTTCCCTGGAATTGGGTATTTTCTACATCCTTTTTGTTATCCTGGTAATAACCGGCTCTTCCAATGCCGTAAACCTTACTGACGGGTTGGATGGGTTGGCTATCGGCGTGGTAGTTATGGTGGCTATTGCTTTTAGTGTTTTAACCTATGTCTCGGGCAATATTAAATTCAGCAATTATCTCCTTATACCCTATATCCCCGGCAGCGGAGAATTAACCGTATTTTGCGCGAGTATGCTGGGGGCGGGCCTCGGGTTCTTATGGTTTAATTGTTATCCCGCATCTATTTTTATGGGAGATGTCGGTTCCCTGGCTTTAGGCGGCGCCATCGGCACAATCGCTTTATTGATAAAGAAAGAATTGCTGCTTGTAATAGTGGGAGGCATATTCGTTTTGGAGGCGTTATCGGTAATTTTGCAGGTAGGTTCTTTCAAGCTGGCAAAAAAACGGCTCTTTAAAATTGCCCCTTTGCATCATCATTTTCAATTCCTCGGTTGGTCTGAGACGCAGGTGATTATAAGGTTTTGGATTGTGGCAAGCCTTTTTGCCCTCCTGACATTGGTTACGCTGAAGATAAGATAGCCGTATCTTAATGAAAAACACTGATTATTTTACGAATAAAAAAATCACAATTGTGGGTTTTGCCCGTTCGGGTCTGGCCTGCGCTAATCTTTTACATGATTTAGGCGCCCAGGTCAGCATAACCGATAATAATGATTCGGATGTAACCCGCGCGAATTTGCCGAAATTAAAACCAAAAGATATAAGGTTTGAGCTAGGCAGGCATACCGAGGAATTTGTAAAAGGGAGGAATTTGGTTGTTGTTTCTCCCGGCGTTCCGGATACGGCCTTGCCTATTGTCTGGGCCAGACAATACCGCATACCGGTAATAAGCGAGGTAGAGGTTGCCTCCATTTTATGCCCCGGCACGATTATTGCGGTTACGGGTACTAACGGCAAGACTACGGTAACGACATTAATCGGCAAGGTTTTAGAGGCGGCGGGAAAAAAGGCGGTTGTCTGCGGTAATATCGGGAATCCATTCTCCGGAGAAGTTGATAAAATCGGGGATAAGGATTTTGTGGCCCTGGAGATAAGCTCGTTTCAACTGGAGAAAATAGAAACTTTTAAGCCGAAAATCGCAATTATCCTTAATTTAAGCCGTAACCACCTGGATAGGTATAACAGCATGGAAGAATACCTTGCGGCTAAAAAGAATATATTCAGGAACCAGGACGAATCGGATTACCTTATTTTAAATGCCGATGACGAAGCCATAAATAGGCTGCACAGGGAAGCCAAGTCTAGGGCAGTATATTTTTCGCGAAAAAGAGGGGTAAACCCGAATCAGGCTGCGGTATTGGCCGTTTCTTCAATATTGGGCATAGATGAGAAAATTGCCCTGAATGTATTTAAGGAATTTAAGGGCGTGGAGCACAGGCTGGAGCAGGTTTTGGAGATAAACAAGGTTAAATTTATCAATGATTCCAAGTCAACCACGGTGGATTCCGCGGTATGGGCGTTAAAGAATACGCCTGGGCCGGTAATCATGATTGCCGGAGGGAGGGAGAAGGGCAATGATTACGGTGTTGTGCGCGACCTGGTAAAAGAAAAGGTAAGGGAAATTATTTTAATCGGAGAGGCAAAGGACAGGATCGCAGGGGCATTTAGCGGCATTTTGCCGTTTACTAAAGTAAATACGCTGGAGGAGGCAGTCAAAGTTGCATTTGCCAAGAGTGAGCCTGGGGCATGCGTATTATTTTCTCCGATGTGCAAAAGTTTTGACATGTTCGCAAATTACGAAGAGCGGGGGAAGGTTTTTAAAAAGATAGTTCTTGATTTGGCAGGGGCCAGGGGTTAGAAGATGATGCGCGAAGTGCGGATAAACATATTTATGGTTGTGGCCCTGCTTATGGCCATAGGCGTGGTGATGATTTACAGCGCCTCCAGTATTTATGCCCTGGAGAAGTATAATGACAGCATGTTTTTTTTAAAGCGGCACCTTTCTTTTATTGCCATCGGCGTCATCCTTGCATTTCTTGTTATGGTAGTTGATTACCGGAAGCTCGCCGGGTTCGCCAAGCCACTTTTATTATTTTCCATTTTTTTGCTAATTCTGGTTTTGTTGCCCGGCATAGGCAGGGAGGTTAGCGGGGCAAGCAGGTGGTTCAGGTTTAAATTTATCAGTTTCCAACCCGCGGAGCTGGCGGCCATAGCGGTAATCATTTATATTGCGGATTTTATCAGCCGGAAAAGCGAAAACCTGAAGACATCATGGAGGGCGTCCATGCCGGTAATGTTTGTTTTCGGGTTTTTGTCGCTTTTAATCCTGGCCCAGCCGGACCTGGGCACAGTTTTAGCCATAGGGACCGTAGTGTTCATCATGCTTTTTGTCGCGGGGATGAATTTGCGCTATCTTTTTTCGTTAATCCTGAGCACGTTGCCTGCGCTCTATGTGTTGATATTCAATGTGCCTTATAGAAAGTTGCGTATTATGGCATTTTTAAACCCCTGGGCAGACCCCAAGGGCAGTGGTTTTCAGATTATCCAGTCACAGGTTGCTCTGGGTTCGGGGGGGATGTTGGGTACGGGCCTGGGGCATTCCAGGCAGAAATTGTTTTATCTTCCCGCGGCGCACACCGACTTTATTTTTTCCATAATTGGCGAAGAACTCGGGCTTATAGGGACAATCGCGGTTATAATATTATTTATAGTTTTTATCCACCAGGGGGTTAAGATAATCAAAAATTCGTCAGATAAGTTCGGATATTTCTTAAGCCTGGGACTGGTAGCTTTGATTGTTTTTAAGGCAGCCGTAAATATCGGCGTATCCTGCGGCCTCCTTCCCACCAAAGGCCTGCCTTTGCCTTTTATAAGCTACGGCGGTTCATCTTTTATCTTTGATATGGTTTCCATAGGCATACTGATGAATATCGCAAAAACCGGAGAATGCCCGTGAACCCCGCCCTTCCTAAGGATAATTTTAAACCGGGGAAGAAGAGCGGGGTGAAAATCCTTGCTGTTACCGGGGCAAGCGGCGGGCATATCTTTCCCGCGCTTGCTTTTCTCGAGAGAATAAAAAACAGGTGCAAAGACGCGGAATTGCGCCTGGCCTTGCCCGCAAGAGGCGTAAAGATAGCAGCAAACGGCCTGCCACGCAGGGCTTATTTCATTTCCTGTCCGAATATCAGATTAAGCCTTGATTTTAGCAATATTATTGCTATATTAGGGTTTCTTAAGGGAGTTTTCCAGGGCATATTTATACTTATGGAATTCCGCCCTGATATCGTCGTTGGTTTCGGGAGTCTGGCAAGTGTTCCGCTTGTCCTGTTTGCCTGGGCCTTAGGCATAAAGGTTTTGATACACGAGCAGAATGTAACTCCGGGCAAAGCGAATAAGGTGCTGGCCCGGTTCAGCGACAAAATTGCCGTTTCGTTTAAAGAGACCGCGGGATATTTCAAGGATATCGGGGATAAGGTTATCTATACGGGGAACCCCCTGCGCAGTAAATTAGCATCCGGGCTAACCGGCAAAAATACGGCGTTGGGTTTCTTCGGGTTTACCGCTGATAAGTTTACGCTGCTGGTATCCGGCGGAAGCCAGGGCAGCCACAATATCAACCTTGCATTCTCGGATACATTGTTAAAATCGCCTTTTGCAAATGGTTTGCAGGTTATCCATATTTCAGGCGCAAAGGATTATGATTTTTTGCGCGAAAGGTACAAGAATTCAGGTATAAATATAAAATTGTTTAAATTCCTGGAGGCCATGGAATACGCCTATTCTGCCTGCGACCTTATAATTTCCCGCGCCGGCGCAACTACTATTACCGAAATTATGTATTTTAGGCTTCCGGCGATACTCGTGCCCTACCCATTCGCAGATGAACACCAGTTGAGCAACGCAAAGATGTTAGAGGCCCTGGGTTCGGCAATTATAATTGAGGATAGCCAGCTAAATACAGGCATATTACAAAAATCCATGCAGGATTTAATAGGCAGCCCCGCCAGGATTGACTTGATGCGCTCGCGGTATACTGGGGTCCAGATGGGCAATGCAGGCGATTTATTTGCGGAGGCGGTCTTATCTTTAGGGCAATGAAAAAACTTGTTTTTATATCGGGATTTTTGTGCCTGCTTCTTTATACTGTTCAGGCTCAAGCAGATGAGTGGCGTAGCGAAAAGAGCACGCATTTTATCATTTATTATAAGGACGCATCCGAGGATTTTGTAAGGCAGGTTGCGGATAAGGCGGAAGGTTTTTATAACAGGGTCGCGGATGATTTGGGTTTCAGACGGTATGATTTCTGGCTCTGGGACAACCGGGCAAAAATTTATATACATAATGACGCCGGGGATTTTCAGAAGGCAACGGGACAGCCTGCCTGGGCAGCAGGCGCAGCTATACCTACCAGTAAAATAATCCATACTTATCCTTATGCCGAACGGTTTTTTGATACAATACTGCCGCATGAGATGGGCCATATTGTTTTCCGGGAGTTTGTGGGGTTTTATAACCCCGCTGTGCCGCTCTGGCTGGACGAGGGCGTTGCATCATACCAAGAGGATTTCAGGAGCGCCTGGGCCAAAGAATTGTTGAGGAGGGCTATGCGCGATAATTCTTTAATGAGCCTAAATGAATTATCCAATATGAACCCCCATTTAACGCAAGACGCGGAAGCCGTCAATCTCTTTTATGCCGAATCCGTAAGCATAATAAATTATCTAATTAAGGAATTCGGCAAGGATAGCTTTGTTTCATTCTGCCAGACCCTAAGGGACAAGAAGAATCTGGAAAAGGCAATAGCTTCTACCTATCCCATCGAGACCCTGGGGGAGCTAAATGAGAGGTGGCAGAAGCATTTATCGAAATAAAATTATATGAGCCAAGAATTGCATTATCATTTAATCGGCATCGGCGGGATAGGCATGAGTGGGATTGCGCAGCTTTTATTGCAGCGCGGTTCAAGGGTGAGCGGCTCGGATTTGAAGCCGTCCGATATGCTTATGCACCTAAAGAATCTCGGCGCCGACGTGTTTATCGGGCATAATGCCGAAAACATAAAAGGCGCCGATATAGTAATATATTCTTCCGCGGTCAACGTAGATAACCCGGAAATAAAAGCTGCGTTGGAAAAAGGCATGCCTGTATTAAAAAGGGCCCAGGCGCTTGCCGAGCTCATGAAATATAAGAATGTCGTTACCGTTGCCGGGAGCCACGGCAAGACAACAACCGCATCTTTGGTTTCCCACCTGCTTTTGGAGGCAGGGGATTCCCCCACGATAGCGGTGGGCGGCATATTCAAGAATATTGATAATAATGCTTCTCTGGGCAGGGGGGAGTTCTTTGTGGCAGAGGCAGACGAATCCGACGGGTCATTTTTATATTACCGACCGCGTTATTCTATAATTACCAACATAGATTATGAACACCTTGATTATTACGGGAGTTTTGAGAAGGAAGTGGATGCCTTCGGGAAATTTATGCTTAATACCCAAGAGGACGGGTGCCTGTTTTGTTGTGCCGACGACGCAAACCTTAAGAAACTAA
>SBBM01000032.1 GCA_005239725.1 Planctomycetales bacterium
CGCAATCAATCCCCTGCTCATCAAAAAGAACAGCCAGTTGTTCGACGCGGGATAACCGTAATCAGCCACCATATCGGAATGACGGTCAAAATTAACCACAACCGTATTCCTGCTACGCAAAATTCCTTTGTTGAGTGTATCCATAACCACTGCGTAAATCGCAACATGCTCACTAGATATAAATACGGGAATAACCGGGCTGCTGGATTTATTCTCGGATGTGATGCTTTCAATATACCTTAATATAGTTTCTACGGTAGCATCAATACTAAGATCGGATGTATCTACAATTTTGGCATCCGGCGCGATTTGGGCAGGCATATGCTTCCTTTCGCTATCCTGCCGGTCTCTCTCCGCGATACTTGCTTTTATAGTTTCAATAACTTTGGCTTTAAGATGTTCCGCTATAATACCGTATTCTTTGAGCACTTGCTCTGCCCTTCTCTTCGTCCTGCTTTCCAAATCGGCAGTCAAGAATATCTTAACATCCGCATTCGGGGCGATTTCAATACCCGTAACACGCCCTTCCAACACAATAGAAATACCTTTTTCTTGTAATACGCTTACAAATGCCTGTAATTTTTTAACAGCAATTTTGCGTATTTCCGGGAAAGCGGACACGACCACCACATTATTTGCAATCTTTTCGGAGTAGAATATTTCAGTAATATCTCTATTAAAATAGAAATAATGTAAGGTGCCCCCGATAATCTTTGCGCTAAATTGTTCCAGATTAATGCTACCGATTATCTTAACCAACATATCGATGTCTTTGTCCAAAGACACCTTTTGCTCAAGGGCCAAACCAGTAATCAGCCGGTAAATCTTGCCATATGAAAAATAAACTGCGCCTAATTTCTCTGCGACTATCTGCGATATTGAAGTTTTACCCGCGCCCGAAGGGCCGTCTATGGTAATAACTATGGGGGAGATACTATTCTTCATTACCTTATCTTGCGGATTGTTTACTTGTTGATTCCAGGTATCTATTCTAAATACCATTATCATTGCCCAAATAATCGTGCCGTTCACTGTAATTAAATCTATTTTATTTGGCCAATATGTCCAGCCAGCAAAGAAAATTGGAGCCCAAAAACTGATTTGTTGTATATATAATTTTATAAATGCCTTAAAACTATCTTTACCGGAAAAGGTAATAAAAATATTTTTAAATGAAACCTTGGTGTTATTCTTTGCAATAAACCTCTCGCGTGCTATAAAATGTAATGGTATAGCAACTAACGGGGTAAACATAAATAAATCAATTAAAACTGCAGAAATTGGGTTAAGATTTAAATATCTAATTAACGGATAAAATCCAGTTAACACAATTAAACCAAAATATACTACCCCAAACACTGCCCAGCGGAATATCTCGCTCCAGTTAATAACAGTTCTTCTTATCTTCTGGCTTACATAAGAACCAATGCCTCTTGATGTAGCGCCTATGATGCTTTTTATGAGGATGGCTTTTAATGATAAGTTTGCAGCAACAAGAGAAACATAGATGTCGCCAAATATGTACGAAGACAATATTGTAAATGTTGATATAGCCAAGCCTGGTTTTAGCTTTTTAAGTAAAGAAATTTCATTCTTAACCGGCGAACTGCTGCTCTTTATCAATTTATCCTGTTGATTGATGAAGCCGGAAGCCTCAATGATGTTGGCTGGAGCCTTAAAATCATGGATGAGGCAGCCTGGGCGGTGCAATGATACGGAACGGGCGTAGTCGGTGCGGGTAATATCCCCTGTAGGCACTTCAGGGTATATCGCCCATCTGTTTTTGTATTCATCTTCGCCATTCCTGTATCTTAAGGTTAAGGGAAGGTCGTTCTTTAGGAGCCTGGAGAGCTCATCTACCTTATAAACCATCCTCATGGCGTTGTAAGGTATGCCTTCGCCTGACTTCTGGGCTTCTTTGGTTAATTCAATCAGTCTATTCTCGTAATCTTTTCCTTTCGCGTTTATTTCTTCCAGGAGGAAGGAGTAATTCTCATCCATTGTTATATTCCTTAAGCCTAAGCCTCCTTTTTGGCCGGAAGGATTGGATACCAATTCTACGGATATATTGGCGTTCTTATCTTCAAAAAGATAAAGGCTGTAAGCGAGTATCTCTAAGTCAAGGATCCTGTCGGTAAGGCGGGTTAAGTCATTAATGCGGTTTAAGGCTAAAAGCTTTACATTTTTCTCCTTAAGGTACTTTGTTAAAGGAACACTTATTTTAAAGATCTCGCCTGCTTTTCTACCTACGGTGTAACCCTGGTCCGGCCAGTTAAGCTGCATGGTGGCATAACCGTGGTTGTAGGGATACTCCTGGGAGTCTTCTCTGATGACGTAATTTAATTTATCATCTATTGTATATCCGTGCAGATTCGGCTGACAGACCAAGATAACGTTTTGAGGCCTAAAGCCATAATGGTCATTCTTACGCAAATCATCAATTACATCATTTTCATTTTCAGAGTTGACATGGATAATGACTGTGAAGTTTTTAATGATGTCGCTGCTGTGTTTTTTATCCAGATTAGCCAATTTACGCTGGAGTTGCCTCATCTGCCGTGAGCCAGGGCCTAAGCCTGGATAATGTTTTTCCGGGATATTTATCGGCCTGGCCAATTCTAATGACCTCTTAATGATACGCCGGCCTTCGTCTGTGCCTATAACGCGGGCAATATCTTTTTTTAATTTATCAAATTTATCAAAGCCTAATACTTTGGCTAACAGAGCTATCTCGTCCGGCGTAAGGGATTCCAGGCTATCAACAATTGCTTCCTGTGCCTTCTCTAATTTCTCGGGTGGAATAACTCCTTGGCTTAAGTACCTCGCGGCTTCTTCTCTCTGCTGGATATATTTGGGAGCGATTTCCGTCCAGACATTTACCACATACATTGGCTTATTCACTTTAAGGCGGGTAGCTGCCCCGGCAGCGAAGATCTCAACGCTAACCTCACCCCTTATCAACATGTTAAAGATCATGTTGTAGTAGTTGAGGAATTCAGGGGAATCTTTAAACTCTTCAAGGTCAAAGACTTTTGTCCGCACCAAGTTAGAGACCGGTATGATCAACTGATTCACAAAATCAATAATCCCATTTACCTTATCATGATCATTGTCTATTATGGCCTTATAAAGTTCCCGGGTGTTTTTATCATCTGCGGCTTTCGCATCCACGAACGCCTTCATTCTATCAGCAAGCCCTGATAAGAAGGGGTTGATGGGGGAAGACGCTAGTGTATCAGGCAAACTTTCTATTATATCTAATATCTGATGCTGAGGAGCATTGACCATATTCAAGGAAGCAATAACATCTTTTCTTAAATCCGCGCGGACTTTATTTAACTTTCCTTGTTGTTTTTGGTTCTTTACCCATTCGCTGACTGCCTTGCTTTGATTTATTTCATCAAGCTGCTCTGATGTTAATTCGTAGAATAAACGAGGGTCATCCACAACCGGAGCACGGCCGAATTCAGAATAAGCCCATTCATTAATGAAAAGCGGATCAGGTATACCGATACTTCTATCGGCAATAAAAACTCGTATACCATTTTCCTCACAAGGGACAATCAATAGATTAAAACTATTTCCTTTTGTAATTATCTTATTGAGGATTATCCTGATAAGTCTGATTAGTGTATCTATCTGAGATGGTGCCGCCTCCAAAATAATGCCTGTTCCTAAATCCTCCAACAAAGTCGATACGGATATACCATCAATTACCCTGTGTCCATTAAGGCTGTAAGCAGCATGTTCAATGGGGAAGTAGGTACGGATTACATTGGCGTGAAGTTGAGGCTGAGATGCACCGGCCTTAGGCCCTTCGGCATGCTTTGAATACCGCCAGCCATTTACGCCGATACGAAACTTCTCTATCCCTTTTAAGCTGGGAGAATTATTCAATTCTCGGAAGAATTCAAAAATATCGGATAGATTCTTGAATTTGATCACCTTTTTCTGACGAACCAAGCGATCTCCTCTCGAAAAAGTAACCTGGTGTGGCTGTTCGGTAGGAAGATTCTCGGGGTTATTCGGCCAGATAGAAAAAGGATTATACATAATCCACCAGGTGTTCCCTTTTGATGAGTTCCAGGCTAACCAGAGCTCATTTGCAAGGCCGGGGTTATTTTTTACATTTTTCGGATTCAATACAGATTTCTTAGGCGAACTTTTTGCTTTAACCCTACCTTTTCCTGTGGCTTGTGGCCTTTTAGCCCTGCCTGTATTCTGAATTACTATCATTTCTGCTTCTTTGGCTACTTCGAAAGGAATCTGGCCGCGATAGATTTTGGTTGAGCCATCCGGCATAATTATACCGTAATCTACTGTATTGCCATCTTCTAAGATATTGAAATAATGCTGAATTTTTCCCTTTTCGTGTCTTACTACCCTATTTTGCAAAACCCACATTTCCTGGATGGATTTATAAATGTCGTTTTTATCAGCTTCGTAACCGCGGTTATGGCTAATAATCTTACCGTCATTATCGATTTCTAAAACTTGACCGTTACGATGGGCTTCTTGGAATTGGGTAATAATCTTATCTGTAGATTTTTCTTCAATCGGGCTGGAGGATAACTGTGCGGTAGTGACCGGAGGACCCTTAGTGTAGTGAGAAGATAAGCCAATAATCTGCTCTAATCTATTCTGGTATTCTCCGGAGAAGGAATAAACCGGGCTGCTGCAAACACCGGATAAATAGTGGCGGGAAATCTTTTGCACAAAAGGATTAAAAACTCCAGAATAATTCGCATACATGACAAAATCTATTTTAACTCTTCCCAGCCTAACTTCTCTATATTCCCTTATAAGCTTTCGCAAATCATTTAATTTCTCAAAGGATGAATTCTCTGCCATTTTTCCAACTGTTATATGGATTATATTTGTCCTGTACCCATCCGGGATATATTGTTTTAATCTGTCTCTTAACATCGAGAACTGATTATTGCTAACGTACCCTACGGCTATAATATTGCCATTATCCACTATCAAAACCCGATTAAAAGTTAATTCATACGGCCGTATGCCATTTACTGCCTCCCGAACTCCATTTTGCGTATCTTGATGATTTACAGCTCTACAAATATCAGGGCGTAGACTTTTCCGGACGCTAAACACAGTGGAATGTAAATACCCTTCTTCAGTCCACCTAACCTCTTTATTTTTCGATAAAATTCTATTAATCTCATTTCTTACTTCAGATAAATTCTTTAGAAGCTCTTCTCCGCCAACGTAATCTTTAAGCGGCCAATGGACAATAAATGGGCTCATCCCTGTAAGCTCTATGGGCTCGCCATTTGTCCCTTTAGTAAAATAATCTGAGTTATTACATAATTTTTGAACATCTACTCCATTTCTCTGAAAGGATTCCTCCATTGAATTGTATTTAGCCGTGAGTCTCTCTTCGGATTCTAAAGAAACGGGACTGCGGGAGGTTATCTTGTTGCTCTGCAAACCATTATCTAAAACTAACGCCTGTGGCATATTAATTCCAATCTTTCCAAGTTCCTTTGTTAAATAACCATCGTCGTCTTTAATTCTACCTAAGGTAATATCATCGGCTACCCTCTTAGCTAAATCTATAGTTTTTTTATCAGCTCTCGCTGCTATCTCTTTGATTTTTTCTTCTGTGGCTGTTCTTATGGCGCAAGCTAATTCTTCCATCAGGTCTAAATAAATAAACCCATTTTCCTCAACATAGGCTTGAGCTAAAATGACTTCGTCATCCTGTTTCCTTGGATCAAAATATTTCTTTGATTTAATTTTGAGGGCATAGAAAACAGTCCTGGTTCTCACACTGACTTCGTCAACAATTCTAGCAATCTGTGCTACATGTTGATCTTGAAATGTATACGTATATAACATAAAATCTTCATCTGGTTCTCTCAAGAGACCTTTCTTTCTTAGTTCTCCAACGAATCTTGCACCCTCATTGACTGCCATCTGCCTAAAAGGCCATTGATTATAAGGCATAAGGTCATTTTTTCTAAAGAATCTTATATTCTCTAAAATTTCTTCAACACTTACCAACGGATCAAACATAATAAAACCAACATCTATACCTAATTGCAATTCTCTCAATATTTCTAAGCTTCTAATATTCTCAATAAGCCTTAAACCCCGCCGATACCGTTTCAATTGGCCCGTATTTCCTGCTTCTACCCCAATAAATACTTTAACTAATCCTACCTCTTTAAGCCGCAGAAGAAGTTGCCTCATATCTTCATTTTTACCATCGGTATTATCTTCTCTATAAATAATGTTTGGTCTGGTGAATATTCTAAACGTAAAACTAATATTGTATCGTCTGCTCAAATTTTCTATGCCATCAGCGATAGCTCTGATTCTTGCTATATTTTCATCGCTTCTGCCACCTATAAACTCATCATCTGAGAATTCAACTTCAGATATGCCCTGCGACATGACATTTTCCAAAATCTTTAAAACTCTTTCTACGCTAAATCCCTGCCAACTATATGTTTTCTCTTTTTGTAAAACAACGCCGGATTTTCTAAAAGAGGTTCTGGTGCAAAAGATACATCCTCCCCAAGGACAATCGCGCGAAGCCTGAACCTGAACATTGCCACCACGTTTTATTATCTCAGCATAAGTGTTAGCCTCTGGAGAATATATCAATGCTTCTAAATTTGGTGTTTCTAAATGAGTCCTCACTATACTATTGTTAATTTTATCTCTATAAACCAAATTCGGCACATCGCTAAGATTATTTCTTCCTTTTACAAATCCAACTATGCCACTTAAAGAAAACTCTCCTTCCCCTCGAACTATTATGCCTTCTGGGTAAGTCTCAAGTATCTTATCTGGGAAATAGGTAGGTATTTGATTGCCGAAAACTATAAGCGTTTTATCTTTATTAAATGACCTAACGTTTTTAAGCCCATCAACGAATTGCTTAACTAACTCCAAAGAACCCAATTGGTTAGTCCAACTCATAGTCACATCCACGCCTTGAGCAAAATAGCCACGTAAATCACCCGCCAAGGTTTCCAAAGATAAATTATTCCACGCATTATAATGTTTGGGTGAACCCATACCCACTAGGGTTACTTTCACCTGAGTTCTTGCATTTCCATCCAAATCAACTCTTGCAAAACTAGGCAAATCAGGGAGTAAAACTGTTAACCAATCTTCATCTGGCACCAAACCGATATTGTTATTCTGTAAAAATTGTATGTGGTCTTGCAAGAAGGCATACTTGTTGAGGTATTGTATGGTAAAATCTCTGACTTCTTTTTCGTTCTTTCCTGAAAGGTGATATAATTCGTGTCCTTCAAAAATTACTCTTAGCTGCTCAGTGGGATTAACCAAAAGCAGGCCGCCTCTTACCTCTGCAGGCGCGGCTAACGAAGGACTGATAACTACATTGTTTACATCTAAAGTAATTCCCCTTGTTAATAATGCATCTCTTCCGCCACTAGCAGTAATAATAACATTTAGTTCATCTGCATTAGGCAGTCTATCGCGCTCATTAGTAGTAGGTATAGTGGCAGGATATAAGAAGTTAATATCTGCCGGTTGAGGTTTACCCCTTTCTTCCTCGATTTTTCTTCTAGCTTCTTCTAATTTTCTGCTTAATATCATTTTCTCAATTGTATCCAGAGTTATGTTCAACTCATGCATTGCACATACGGGAGGACACATTTTATGTAGAGCTTCAGAATTAACCATTCTTATTACCTCATGTCTTCTCGGTCTACCCAAAACCTCTTTCATGCTCTGATATTTTAGATTTCCAATTACAAATTCTCCTGCCCCACCCCACTCAAGACAAATATAAACTCTAGCTTCCGGAGGAGCAATAAATGAAATAAGAGGACAGGCTAAGCATTTGCTATATGATTTTGGGGTAGGATTAGATACGTCCCTGAATTTTTGGTTTGGAATACTTATTAGTATATTAGTATCTTCAAGTATAGGTCTTACCTCTGCTTCAACTATTTGTATGGCCCTATCCCAAACCCATTGAGGAAATTGTTTATTTTCAAATAAAAATTCTTTCCAAGCCTCAGTTTCTTTAGGTCCGGAAGAAGACATTACTCTCAATGTTTCTTCTAAATTCTCAGGATATTGTTTACCAGACCCATAATTTACAGTTGGGCGAATTTGATAACTTGAAATGCCGCCCCGATGGTCTAAGTCATAAATCTCCCTTAATATTCTTGCTAACATGCCTACTTCATTTACATTTGATGGATTAACTATATAGCCTACTCCTATATCCGTAGAAAATTTTCCTCTTACCTTTTCTTTTGCAAGAGTTCTAAGGTTCCTGATAATTTTCTCAAATACCTTACTATTCTTATGTAATCCGTGCGTAACTTGATGTGTTTCAGGGATTCCTGCATTTACACTTATGCGGATAAACCTTGGTCTGATTTCTAAAATACGTCTTGTTTTCTCTATATCTAAAAGACTACCGTTTGTAAATAACCCTATTTCAAAACCTTCACTTCTTGCGTAATGCATTACCTCAATTGTCATAGGATTCATAAGTGGCTCTCCACCACCTGTAAACGTTATTGCTTTCACTCCTGCTACTCTTAACTTATCTATTACTTGTTTCATCAGTTCAAAAGACATCAATTTATCTTTATGAGTTAATTTTCTCTCGTTTAATCTCGTATCTTTATTTCGTGGGTCTTCTTTCATCCGAGCGTAAGTACATCCCCAACACAAGAAATTGCAAAGTAGAGATGGAACTAACTGAACTGTCACTGGCGTGACTTCATAAAACTTACCATCCAATGCTTTTTCTACACACTCGGGATGATATAACCACTTTCTTGAGCCTGCAAGAACTCCATATCCTTTATCCGAGATAAAATCAACTAATCCATTATCACCAGACTTTTCAGTAACCACTATAGACGAAGAGGAAAATTTTGCCTCTTTTCTTAATTGCTCATAAATCTCTTTTGGTACATCTACCTCTATATCAAAATCATGAATTTTATGTGCTGGGATGAGATCTTGTACTACAGCGAATAAGCCAATACTACCGCCTAAAGTTAACACAAGATTCACATTTAATCTTTCTGCTACTTCTTTATTCTCTTTATTCATTGCCCCAGAGGTAACTTCAACAAACTCAGATAAGCCACTTTTTTCTATGAAGTGGGCAAAAATCATTTCCATTGCCGGGCTGCGATTATAATTGGAATTACAAACAATGTTCAATTTTACCGGTGAACTGGAACGCTCGGCTACTTTTATTACATTTCCCTGCGGCCCAATTTCGTATTCTCCCGGTTCGGTAATCTCTATAATTGCAGTTTCGCGCTTTAAAAGTTTGTAGCCACGGATTCTAAGGTATGGAACCATGGCGGCATCGGCCATTTCCTCTTCGCTAAGTTCTATTATTTCCCACCCGGCATTTTGAATAGCTAAACCATTGATATACAATCTTGCTCCATCAACAACTCGGATTATCAACGCCCCATCCAGATTAAGATCATTTATGTAAATTTCTTTACCGCTTATAATTAGCGCAGAACGGTTCGAGATAGAGCCTGATTTTATTTTACGCGTGGCCTCTCGGATTGTCGGCGCAAAAGAACGTTCAAAAACGACCTTAGCCCCATCCTGATACGGCACATCCTGCACACGAGCAACTTTACCTGCTATATCCACTTTAATCCCCGCCATTGCCAAAAGCTTACGCCAATAGGCATAGAAATCAGCTTCGCCTGTAGGCATTGCGTCAGGATAATTTCCTTTTTTAGCGTTGTCTGCGCCGGTGGTTAAAGTATTTTTCACAGGGGAAAATATATCCCTTTTTTCAAAATTAGTAAATCCGGTTTTATACGCGCCCATTTCCCTTGCTAAATCCTGCATCATAGTTTCAAGACGAGTGGGGCTCTTAAAGATAGTTTTTTCCTTATCAGCATATTTAGGGTTAACAAACTCTGCAACAATCCCTTTAGTGCCAGTAAGGACAGAATCGTATGCCTTATTATTCACAATATAGACATTTAAGTTGGCAGGATACGGAGATTTACCTGTCTTGGGATCCGGGATATCTCCAACATTAAAGGCCGCCTTGAGAAGCGGTTCCAACTGGTTATACTCCACATTGCAGATCATCCGCGTCCCGTCTGCTTTTTTAACCAAGTCTACAATGGCTCCGGCCTTCTCCCCCGCATCTCTATCTACAGTAAGAAAGTTAAAATCAAAATTCTCGCGGATTGAAACGGCTAACCCGGATAAAATTCCGTTAAAGACCTGCGCGTTGGTATCCTGAATAAAAATGGTATGAGTCCGGCCTTCCTTGAGCCATTGGTTTACAAGGCCGCGCTGATGCAACAACATATGGATATCTCCATGGCCATGAGGTTTAACCTGCAAATGATATGCACCATGTGTTTCTAAACAAAAATCCCCATTATTATTGGTAATAGCCGGAACAGCTCCTTGCCGGACCAAGATAATCTGGCCCTGCGCTACCCCATGGTGTTGATAATAATTATTGGCTTCCAAAAGCTTCAGGGTTTTCTGATGAGTATCTTTGGATGTCATAATTACGAATGGGATTATCCCGGTTGTACCGTTTAATAGATTAGACGCATTTTGAATCGCGATAATATTTTTTACATACCATTCCAGATAACTATCTTCAGTCGCAAGATTAACAGGAATTGCTATTTTAATACCATCGTAACCCAGGCGCTCGCCTAAACCTCCTGCAACCATAACAACGGCTATTTTGTTAGCGGCGGCTAAGCCGAATGACTCCAATTCGTGGTAGCGTTCGTTAATTGATACCAGCTGTATCCCTTCCGGAATTTGCGGCGCAAAGCCATCAAAAGGATTTTTTCCCGCCTTGGCATCAGCCAAAAGACGGATGGCATTTTCGCGATAGGCTTTCAGCCCGCCAGGATAATCGGAATTAATGGTTTTAATCTCCTCCAAGAAAACAACCTTTGCCTTATCATGATACCCTGGTTTATCCCAAGAAATAAACAAATGCTCCTGCCCCAAATCGAACAAAATCTTAATTATGTCTAAATGTTTTTGTTGCGAAATTACTCCTGCTAGGAGATTTTCTTTTAAGGCCGCTAAGCCTTTTTCATGAGCGCATTTGGCCAATACCATAACCATGGCGAGAAAAACAGGCTTATGCTTAACGTTTCTTTCGACACCTTCTATAATTTCCAACACCAAAGCAGCCCTTGTCGCATATTTTATTATGAGGGGGGCTTTAGCATAATAGGCAAGCGCTTTTTTAAGGAAGGTAATGTTATCGCTGTCGTTATTTTCGGAATAACTGGCGTATTTTGTAAAAATTTCCTCCTCGCGGCCTTTCTCCAGCAATTCCTTAATATTTAAAAGCGTATTTTGGCTGATATGAATACTCTCGTCGTCTTCTATGACAATATCCATCCTATTATCGAAGGTGACACCATCATCTATTTTGAGTTTTGCCGAGCCATTTAAAATAAACGAAATGTATCTATTAATGCTAACATTGTTACCGATTTCAACCGAATTGGCGGGATTATATTCATCATTAATCCGTAGAATAAATTTCTCGCCGTTTGCTAACCTGAAATTGCTGCCTATTGTGGTATTTTTACCGCTAAGGTATAGGTACGATTCTTTCCCGATGAACATATCGTGGCCGGCGTTGAGCACTGAGAATATTGCGAATGCAGGCGATAATTCAAGCGAAGCAGTTTCAGAGATATAGCCATTGTTTTCTCTAAAGAGATTTTTATCGTATTCATTAAAAAGTTTCCTGGCGCGAGATGGCGTATCTATGCCTTTGCCTTCTTTGTCTTTTATAGGAGCAAAATAACCGGCCCTCGGCACCAAAATATGCGCTCCCCTAGATTCGCCATTAATAAACCCATGAAAAGCCATAATCTCAAATTTATTGGCTTTCAAGTTTCCGCTTTCTTTTGTATGCTTTTCTAGTGTCTCCGGATGATAACCGGCTAATGCTTTATTTGCCGCAACTACAACCGGCAATTCCGGAAGCGGACTATCCTTGTCCGTAAAGCTATCCAGACTCCAAATAAGGGTATTCGTATTACCTAATCGCAGCCATAATTTCGCCTTTTCTTTCAACATATCCTTGGTATATTCTATGCCATGATAATTGAACACTGCTTCCCGGGGAAGATTATCCACGCTTACAAACTCATATTTATCCTTAAGGCTGCCGTTGGCAAAATTATCCTGGGAAAGCATAAAATAATTATCATTTATCTTAACGAAAACAACTTTGTGGCCATCAACCACATAGGTATATTTAAAATATGCCAAAGCGTCCGGAATTTGATTATACTCAATCATCCCATCCTTTTTATCCATCATGACCGCCAAGCCGACTTTCTCTTCCGGGTTTGTTTTTTCTACGACTAAAACGCTAAGGTGCTCAATGCCTTTCTTTAAATTTTGCCGAGAAAGAATATGATAACCAATCACCTCCGGTCCAGCCAAGAAGGCGTTATCAACATTAACCATCTGGATATACTCTACGCCAAAAGAATTTAGCCACTTAAGTATCTCTTTGTTACGCAATATCCAATCTCTGGCATCGCCATGGCCAAATCCTCCCGTCGCAATTTTATCCTTGTCCTCTAAAATAAATTCACCGCTATTTGTAACCTGAGGCATATTGCGCTGCCGGATAAACTTCACCCATTCCATAGGAATCTGATTGAAATATTTGCTGTTTTCTATATGTTGGGCAAAGAATTCTATTATTCCCTCATGGGTAACATCAGAAGTCATAATTATCCAGGGAATTGGCTTTCCGTATTTTTCAGCCAAGGCCCTAATCTTTTCGGCGCGCATACGGGCAAGGGACTTATTCATTACTTGGCTTGCTTTATATTCTATCTTTGGCCGATCATAGCCTAAACGCGAGCCGCTTCCACCAGACAACTCCAAAATTCCGACTTTGCCTTCTTGATAAGATTTATCACCGATTTTAGCGGCCTGGATATGCCTATTAATCTCAGGCTTAGTCATATCGTCAACATGAGGAGCTTCAATATTTTCGGGAGTAACACTGACTTTTGCGCCTTCTTCCTTATTAACGATAAACCTAATATATAATTGCTCTATTTCTTCAAGATTAAGCGTTTTTAACTGATTGATTAATGCCTTTTTTTCTTCGGAAGAAAGCTCAGGCCAGAATGCGAAGATGCTTCCTTTTCCAAAAACAAGAGCTTTTATAACAGATTCCTTGTCTTCTTCTGCTAATGCAGCATCGGATAATAATGCGTTGATTTTAGATTCACCCAAACGATTAAGACTTAAGGCATATCCGTATTCTTTTTTGGATTCGCCATATAGCGTGGCGTAAATGGATTGGTATTTGCAGAGGATTTGCTCTAATTCTATTGGCGAAGAAGATTTATCCGGAGGTGCCTTGGCAAAATGAGATTCCTGTCCGATAATTTGCTTTAATCTATTTTGATATACATACTCCATAGGGCTACTGGAAACATTTTTGAACTTCGCAGCTGAATCTAAAATTCCTTGTGGTATTTCCACCCTAACGATAAATCCTTGACCCTCCGGACCATAAATTTTTAGATCTATTCTATGCACCTCGCCAAAAGCCATATCAAGATGATAAGCTAACTCTTCTTTGCTCATACTTTTCACGTCAGGAAAAACTATCAATTCATCATGAGCTGGTACAAATGCCGCGCTTCCACAGTAGTCATAATATTCTGCATATGGATCTTCCCAATATCCGTCATAATATCGCCAAAATCCTTTTTCTGGTTGGTATAATACCTTAAAGTTATAGCCCTCTTCTCTTATAGCTAATGCCTGAGGCAAATATAGATAAGCTTTTTCTTCTGGGAGAATCTTTCTTAATTCAAATAATGCGAAAGAAATCAGTAGTGCCTTTTCTCCACCAAGTTTCATCATGGCTTCAACCCCACTCCGTAGAATGCTCCCATCTAATATTGCTTTATATAGCGGTTCAACTGCTATTCGGTCGCCTAAATTACCTAAAACTTCAGCTGCGTGAGAGCGGACATCAAAATGTTTGCTTTTTAATCTCCAAATGAACCAACTCACTGGAAAGAATACGCGCCACATAGCAAAGAATAAACCTGCACCTAAACCTATACCGCCTAAACCAATTAATCCAGCCCAGACATAATGATTTGAGATAAAATTAATCACTTGAGCTGTAAATTCTGTTATGGGGCTGCTTGTGTTCTGAGCTGACGGCTGTTTTCTTCCATAGACTAATACCATCTTATCCATAGAAGACTCAAGTTGTTCTATGTTAACAAAACCGTATGTAGCTAATGCTTCTTTGATTATGTTCGCAGGAATCCTATAGACCGGGCAGACACCGAATTTATAAGGTTTATCTTGTAGGCAAGGATAATCAGCAATTAGAATATAACCGCCATCTTTAATTAAGGAAGGAATCTTTTGGAGGACATTTAAGCCGATTACTCCGATATTCTCATTGAAAATAACTAAATCGAATTGGATGCCCGCTTCTATATAATCATTAATTCTACGCGCATCGCCCTGGATTGTTTCAACGCCTCTGGTACGGGATTGCTCGACAAGTTCAGCATCGTATTCCAATGCCAATACATTATGCCCACTTTGTTTAAGGGCTGCCTCTAAATCTCCTTTTCCCGAACCAATAGAGAGAATGGAAAGGTTGTGACCGAATTTGCTGCCAATCCAATTTACTAACCATTCTCTGTAAGCGGGATTTTCAGAAACGCGACTAAAGCCTATACGATGCTCTTTATCAAACTGCCGATTAATTGACTCAACTTCCACAACTCCAAAACCTTCAAATACTTCTTTAGGAATATCTCGTTGTTGAGCTTCCTCCTGCGGAGGAGCGGTTTTATCAGGCAGAGATTCGCTCAATTGCTCGGAACGCACTGATTCTGCTTCTGCGCCTTGCTTTTTAGTTTCTTCTTGAGCCGGAGGAACTTCTATATTCGTAGCCCCTGTTTCCTTGGCTACATCATTAACATTTGCGTTTCCACCTTGCATTCCGGTAGGAGTAAGCGGCGGCCTATCTCCTTGTTTAGCTTGAAATTTCCCTTCAACTTTCTCCTCTCCTTTGCTAGTAATCTTAAAAGAAGATATATCCCTTATTCTCCTTAATCCTAGAATAAGAGTTAATGTCCCTAAACAAATTACGGGAATAGAAATCCATAAATTTAACCCTAATTTTAGCGTAATTACCCCTCCTATAATAATACCACTACCGGTTATACCTGAGAAAAGTTGACCTTTATGCGTAGGCTTCTTAGAAAAAGGATAAGTAAATAAGACTGCAATGTCTACTAATGTAAATATTATTACTCCGTGAACAAATACTCTCATCCGATTAAGCTTTATAAAGTTACCTTTACTATCTGCCATCCCTCCCTTGTGTAGAACTTCCTTCCATTTTTTATAATCATCCAGATACAAGTGTCGCCACTCCTTTATCCCAACATCTAGCGGCGTAGCCCCCGGATTTAGAAGTATGGGCATTAAGTATCCCGATAGGAAAAACATGAAGAAAAAGAAAGAAAGCACTAGAGTCGGATTCCACCATATCCATATACCTAACGTGCCCAGCACCATACCTATTAAAGAAAAAGTAAAATGCGTGGATTCAAAATTATATAAAGGATTATCTTCTTTTTTAGTGGAAAAAATAGAAACGTGGTCTAAACCCGGGCCTCTTCCTGTGGCTATGTAGCCAGCCTTGCCTTCCATAGCGAGCTGAGCTCCGCTGGCCTGGGTTAAAACATGTGCCTGGAAGAAAGGGGATGATTTAAGGATTTTTGCAAACCAACGCAACGTTCCTATCAAAATTCCATAATCAAATATAAATCTTATCCAACCAGAATAAGTAATTGCTTGAGAAAAAATAATTCCCAGGAAACCTAAACTGATTTCCAAAGGAAAGGCGCTAAAACCGCTGATTCCGGCAAAAAGAAGCCATAAAATATAGAATAAATTAACCCGCTTAACCCACGGCTCTTTCCAGTAAAATCCTATTCCACCGTAGAAATGGCTTAACATCTTGAGACTTCTATCAAACTGGTTTCCAAAAGTAGGTGCATTCTTAAGGTAGTACATATATCGCGTCTGCATCTGTTCTACTGCGCCTGCACCAAACTTTTCAAATATACCTGTGGTGGTAGGCCAACTTACTTCCCTAGCTTTGCCTGCTTTTATATACTCTACATAATCAATAGATTTCCCCTTCACCCTTGCATTATATCCCCCAAATATATCTTCGTTTACTACATAGGTTTTACTCAAACCACCCATTGTCCTTACAAAATCCATATCATAAACATCCGGATGACCATAGTGGAATCTTACATCTAACATATTCAAGTCCCTTTGAACAACCGTAGTAAATGTTCTATCTGCGTGGGCATGGAAAGAAGCAATGGTCCCGTAGTCTTCCGTAAAGACATGTTCGGGAAACCCTACTAAAACAAGGTCATCCCTCTTTTTAAATTCCTGTAAAAGATTGGGCATAAAGAAACAGTCTTCTATATACATATCCTGGTTCATATCCATAAGCTGAGCGTATCTACCTTTTACAAAAGTAAGAGTATGATTCTGGTTTTCCGGCTTACCCTGCCCTAATATAGCTCTACCTGGTAGGGCAATTTGCTGAATCGCTTTGTTTCCTTTCATTAAAACACTATGCGTATCTGTAAGATAAGCTACTTCTAAATTAGGATAATACCCCATTAATCTTTGGACAGACTTTATCCTAAAATCATCTTGTTTTTTATTTATTATATTTGCGTAATCCTGATAACTTAGGACATACTGAAATTTATTTTTTACTCTTTCATTAATTTCCCTATTCCATTCTTCTTCTGAAGATTCATAGGTATGCTTATTTATCTTTGCTAAAAGCCTAAATGCTTTTTCATAATGCATCACTCCTCTTACAGTGCGGGCCAAGGGTTGAAATCTGCAAGCCGACCACATTTCTAGTTCTTCTCTAATCCATTCACTTGAAACAACTAGTTCTTCCCCTCTCTTTAAAGAAGATAGTTTCATTAAATCTAATTCGATTTCTTGCGTTTTTATATCTTCTCTCTTCCTACCAAGAAAATCTATTCTTTCTTTGAGGCGGGATATTAAGTTTTGCCATTCATCATGGAATTGCTCAATAAGATAGGTTAAAAAGGTGTGATTTCCTTTAGCAAATTTTCTGTTTAAAGAAGGAGTATTATCGGTTTCCTTATCCAGTTCTAACGGATATAACACGGCTTCATTATAAATAGGAGTGATTACGCTAAACAATAGCTCTTCAAAAAGAGGAGCACGGGGAGCATCCATCAAGATTTGCTCATAAAGAGATAGTAATCTCCATTTGGCAAATTTATTTAAAGGAGTCCGGTTAAACTCCGGTTTTTTTGTAATCTCTCCTGATAAGAATTTTCCTGTGCACTTTTTTTCTATTTTATAACTATAATTTTCTTTTTCTACTGAATTAAGAATATCTTCATAATGCATAATTTCTATTACTGAGTTCCAAAACTCTGCAAAGGCGATTTTTCTCTGTTCGTCGTTTAATCCCTTGTCAACCCTTTCGGGAACACTCTTATTTGCAAATATCTTTGCCAAATTGTTATTTTCTACTCCTTTCTTGACCCTTCCCCAAGATTTAATAAGTTTTTGTCTTAAATAGATGGCCTTTCCAAATCCCAAGATTCCTTCAATTATATAAAAGATAGAAAATGTATCTAAGAAATAGAATGCCAAGAAAGGTAGCCAGAGAATTATAATCGTAATAAATCCGCCTCCTAAATTACCGGCAAGCCACCATAAACCAAATATTCCAACCATCGCAATTATCGGCTTGGAGAAATATCTATGGAACCATTTATCGCTAGAAAGTTTATTGAACCATTTAAACAATCCATTATCAATAGGTTTCTCTAATTTTGGCTGGAGCCAGAAATAAGTTAGACCTAAAAGGATAAGATTAACTGGCGCTAAGAAAAATTCTGTAGCGGATGGAAATATCATATAATCCAAAGCATTTATCTGGAAAGTAGCATCGAAAAGGTAACCAAAAACATAGATATTCCAAAGTAATTTAATAATAAAGGTTGTAACCCATACTATTCGATTCAGCCATGATCTTTGGTTTTGTTGAGTTGCTTTTCGGTCCTGGTAAGGCGGTATGGGTTTGCCATAAAGTTTTATGCCTTCCGATTGCCTCTGCCATTTTTTCTCAAGATACTTAAGCATAAAATAACCGAAAGCAAATACAATAAGAGGAATTCCAATAAGCCATCCAGATAGATTATCAAAGAAGGCCTTATATGCCGTTATCGCTATAATACCTAACGCATTAAATATATATACTGGGGATAAATTAATAATACTCTGCAGCCAGCCTTTCCATCCTCCCTTGCCACCAGAAATCTCTATATAAGTTTTATAAGGCAAGAGAGCTTCCGGAAATTTTGTGCCTTCTTTAATAGTCCCGGAGGGATCCCACGAATCTCCCTTATTCCAATAATGAATAAGATAAGCTTTTACATATTCGGGTGTTCTAAATATGCCATCAATATCATCATAATTTAGGTATGTAGAAAGCGGCTCTTTCGTACGCATACCCTTCAGCCTTTGGGTCCCATTACGGATAATTTGGTACATTCTGCCTATCTCTGTCTTAATAGTTTTGCCTATATCCTGATATCTTTGTTCGACAGCCATATTCCTTGCTATGTGGAATAGGAAAGAAATAAAAGCAGGCGTTGTCTGACGGAAATTTGCTGCTACAACAAAAATTCTATAAAAGAGCCTTAAATCTTCGCGGGTAAGTTCTAATGAATTTGTATTTTCTGCTCCCAACACATTCTTAAGCCACCACTTATACTCCTCTTCTAATCTTTTTGCGGAAACTTTATGATTTGTCGTTGATTTTCCAAAGAATTGCTCAACCAATAAATCTGCTAGCTGTTCTTCATTCTTATCAAAACCATAATCCGGTACTAAAGTAGTGCTATTATTTCCATTGGGAGAGGAATCGCCATTGAATTCTATATTATTATTTATCTTGCGCCCCGCTGCGAACTTACGCCATAACCAACCTATTATTCCGCCTATCAGTGTAACCAATATAATTGCACCCGGCACCCCTACGTACCATCTCCATTTATCTTTGATTTCTTTTTTCCAGCTTTCTCCGATATCTATGCGTTTCTTGCCATTGCGAGACGGATCCATTTCTCCGTTTATAAATCTGTACTTCTGCAGGTGTCTTATTTCGGACGAAAGAGATTCCTTTTCATCGACAATATAATCTATATAAATTCTTCCTTCTTTGTTTAAATAATTTGTTTCCTTATAATCTTTTATTACAGTAAAACCGGAGTTTATTTTGTCTATATTTTTAAACAATTTTCCCGATGCTCTATTTTGAGGAACTAAAACTGTAAATGAAGGTTGCTCTAACTCATTATAAATACCCAGTTCTAAGTTATTCCTATCCACCAAATAGCTTAGATTTCCCTTAGCAACTAATATCTTTGTATAAAATCCTTCTAAGAATTTAATTCTACCATCGGGATAAAGATACATTTTTTTCAAAAACCACCTATCTTTCCTGTAATCTTTAATCTCATAAGTTAAATATCCATCTATAATCCTTGGGTTGTTAACATTTGATTCCCAATCGCTGTCTTTCCAATTATTAATGGTGTGCAGCCGCAATAGAGAAGTAAATTTCGGCCACAATGTTGGCTGGGCGTATTTTACCGCATTATTGCCTTTTGCTACATCATAATCATAAGTGTAGCTTCCTCTAAAAAAGTCAAATTCGTCATAAGAAGGATAGAATGTAATCCACTTTGCTGTACCCTTCGGGTTCCCGCCCTGCTGATCCATTTCTACTGAAGAATACCCTGTTAAAACTGCAAATTGCCGTCCTCTATTGTCTTTTATCTCTTTATTTAATTCTATAACTTTGTTTGATTGGAATAAGCCGGAAAGATATTCACTATCGAGATTTAATTTTTCGGATTGCGGAACTAATTTTATTCTTGTAAAATGCAGATTTCCCTGGTTATCTACAAAAGTGTTATTGGAAACTGTGTAAATATAGCCATCGATAATTTTTATTGATTTATCGACTATGCGGTATCTGCCATATTTGCCGTTGTACAAAAATATCTCTTTTACGCCGTTTAAGAAATCTACTTCATTAAGGATACCGTTTATTCTGGTTTCTTTAGTGATTTTTCTTGCGCCATAATTATGGCCATCGTAATCCCTGCCATAGTCTTTTCTTTCGTATATAAGTTTGACGCCGTCTTTGGCAAATTCAATATCTTTTAACTCCGATTCGCTCTTGATATCTCCGCTGTTTATAATCACGGTCTTCCCGGACTTTGCTATACCGAGAACTTCCAAAAGAACCTTGCTGTAGATTTTGTTCCCTGTGACAAAGTCAGCATAAATTAACTCTTCTTGCGTATCTTTGATAAACTTATTTTCTATGCCTTTTAATGTTTCTTCCCTCGCCTCGGAATTCATTTTGGCTAAAGAATAAAGTAGATCCTTATTAATAACTTCAGCGTAAGTGCCTTGAAATTTGTATTTTAATAACCCATAGGGCGTTTTCGACTCAATATAATAAAGATGCTTCTTTGGTTCATAGATAAGAATATTCTTTACGCCTTCGTTCTTGCTTACTGCTATTGCTAAACTCGCTAATTCAATACCTTTTCCGTCCGCAATATATTCCAAGCCTCCAATTACTTTAGTCGGCGCATCAACAGCATAAATGCTTAATTTTATTCTCTCATTCTTAACCTCTACAGTAATATACGGATAAGAACTTCCCGCTTTGAAAGCCTGATATTCCATACTAGGAACTTCATTTTTACCATACGGATTAAACTGGCTAATCTCTACCCATTTCAAACTGATAAGGTCTTCTGAATTAATCCCATTATCCTTAGCAACTTCTGCCACCCTTTCACGCCAAACTACAGGCAGGCTGTTATAATTAACAACTCTGGATTTAGATATTAATAAATCTTTAGATTCACCTTTCATTATATATGTTTCAGCGCTTACTTCTTCTTCGCCTCTGTAAGTTATATAAGTGCGGACTCCAGGATTAATTTCTTTCCACAAAGTAAATCCACCGCGCAATGCTTCTCTTATTATTCTATCCTGATCATCCTTATACTGTATAGTCCAAGAGGCCATTTCGCCTTTCGGAGTATAAACCACCAACCCGCCGGTTCTTAAATCAAATACGCTCTTTTTATATTTTTTCTCAAAACCGGCAACATCATACCCAAACTTAGATGCCAATTTAGTTATATTTGCTTTATAATTTGCGGTAAACTGCGGCTTGCCGACTATCAAGACTTCATCGTACCTCTGCGGATACCAGGTTGTAGGCATATCACTCTTGTTAAAATAAACCTTGATGCCCATGCCGGGTATTACCTGATAAGCAAAGGTATTTTCATTGACCCAGTCAAAGAAGTTCTTAAGTTCGGGAGAGAACCAAACAATATAATCTTTACCGTCTTTTTGGTATATTAAGGTATCGGGGGTGGTCCTTGTTTCTACTGCTATCTCTTTGCCGAATAATTTAGCTTTCGCCTGATCTTTTTTATCTTTTTCCGCAAATTCAGGATAAATCTTTCCAAATTTATCGGTCTTATATGAATCTGCCCAGCGGATGATCCCGCTTTTAACATCTTCAGGGGTTACATTGACAGGCTCAAGAGTCTCGCCGTTAACTGTGCTAAAGTTAATCGAATAACCCTTGGCGGATTTCGACGTGTTGTACTCGATGAGGTATCTTTCACTGGTTTCAGGTATTACTATCGCATCTACTTCGGCGAGGACTACTTTTCTCTCTTTTTCAGATAACTCTTCCCTTGATTTCAGCGTAAATCCGGTAGGCAAACCCGGCTCAAGTACTAGATACATCTTCTGGACCGGCGGCATTTCAGCCTGGGTAGATATATAGCCCAACCTTCCGGTATTATGCTCGATTATCTTGGCAAATTTACTGACCTTGTAATCGCGTAAAATATCTAAACCCTTGTCGCCAGCTTCAAATATGCCTTTTCTGTCTTGGTAATTGATCCTTAAGACCGTGTATTTTTTCCCGTCTTTCTCTTCTTCAGTGCCATAAATCCCGCCGTTATCTATTATTTCCCTCAACAATTTTTCGTCTAAAATAACTGCTTTCTTTCCTAATTCTTCAGGATAAACAACGCCTTCACCCTTCAATATTTCCGTTGCTTTCGCAAATCCGGTTATACCCAATTCTACTACCGCGAATGTCTTTCCTTCCAAAATGGGCAGGATCAACATTTTTTCGGCCTCTTCATGCCGGCGAAGTTTACCATCTACGTTCTTAGCATTCAGATAAACCTTATTGCCTTGTAATTCTACATAGTATAACTCGCCCTCTTTTTTGATTCCAACAGCATGCAACTCGGCATCTTTCATATAGCTTAATGGCTTAAGGCTTAAGAATTCGTCATAACTCAAACCTTTGGGCAGCGCGCCTAATTCATACTTTACGCCCAACTCTTCCCTTAAGAAGAAATACTTATTAGCCGAAGGGGAGAATGTTACCCTGTATTCCTTGCCGCCCAAGATAACTGTCTGTTTGGTAATGCGCACATCTTTGGGCAAATTGACACCCTGGACTTTTCCGGCAGGGGCGATAACCCCCTTATTAATCTCGTTTTCAAATCCCGCAGTTATTTCTTTTTCATTTTCCGGGTGTATGACATCAGGGAACTTCTTTTCTTTATCCTTGTCGCCCTTAAGGGAATAGAACGGACCTAATTTAAGCGAATAGGTGGGCTTGTCGCCATCAGGGATACTTACTTCTACCTTTGCCCGCATCTCCATTAATTTAGGAATAGGCACATCCAGGCCGAATTTCCAGTAGCGCGTACCATAAACCGTGGTTTCCCTGCCCATATCCAATTTTATATCTGCGGGCAATTCTGCGCGCACATTTACCTTGTAGGTCTCGGTGGTTGCCTCCGCGTCTATTTTCAGTTTATCGTTAAGTAAGGAATATTTCCCGCCAATGCCGGGCAGAATTTTGTTGTAACCGAAGTAGTCGGAGGTATCCTGCAGCCAGCGCACGAATAATTTTATTTCTTTATTCTTATCGAAAGTATAACCGAAGCCCAACTGCGCGCTGTAAAATTTCTCATCAACCGATATATCCGTGGGCACGCTGTAAACCGTATCCTGCTCGGTCCAATAAATCATTTCCGTGTTGGATTTGGACAGGGAAACCATACTCGCCTTTGCTTCCACGAAGAACTTCTCGGCGAAATTATCGCGCACGTGAATACTATGGGCGTGGATAAGCCCGCCTTCGCTCAGGCCTAAATCTACATATCCGGAATAAGCAATGGACAGGTTATCGGTAGGAGTTATGCCGAAACTCTCGAATAAGACCAGGCGGTATTCTTCCCAGTTTTCTTTTGTGCCCGGGCCGGTCTCTTTCTCCATGTAGCGGTTAACCAACTCAGTCTTGGTTATGGAAACCCACTTGTCGCCTTCCTTGCGTAAGAGAACACCCACGCCCTTTGCCCCCGGGCTCATATCCGTGCCTTCCAGGCTCCAGACACTCAAGTCTACGTTAAAACCGAGTATGCTCAATAAATCGCGGGAATAAGCGAAATTGCCCCACGCATCTTTATTCAACACTGCCCCTAATTCCACATCCGGCGCCCGGCTATCCATTATTTTCCGGATATCTTCATCGGTAAACAGGTAAGGCAGGGATAAATTGCCTTTTAAATATAGCGCAAATGCATCTTTGTCATATTTCACCTGCTGGTTATCTTTTATGCCGTCTGCCTGTGCAGCCTTGGCAAGGGCCGCATTTATGGCTTCAATAGAAGGAAGCGTATTTCTCAAACTATTGCCTTGCGTAATTACCAATTCTTTCTGGGTAACGATTTGTTTCTTTAACCCCAAATAAGAAACCATCACCTGATTTATTTTATCAAGCAATTCAGCGGTCTTATATTTGCTGTCGCGCAATGCATAGGCAGCATCCCAGGCCTTGCCGATAATATCCGTACGCCAGTCAATATAAGCGATGTCCGAAGAATAATCCGCGCTTAAGCCATCTAAATAATTATTCGCATCGGTAATCTGTCCTTGTATATTGCCTATTTCAGTATTGGCTGCGGTTATGTCGCCTTGCAATTCAGTAATATACGCCTCCGCCTGAGGGATAAGTTGATTCTGTAACTCATCTCTGCGCGTTGTATAATCAGTCAGCGTTACCTGTAAAGTTGCCAGATGGTTCTGGGCACCAGTTAATTGACCTTGCCAATAGGTTACATCTGCTGGCGTGCCATTCTGCTGGGCATTGCTAAGCTGCTGCTGTATCCAGGCAATAGACCAAGGAGTTGAGGCGCCGGCATTAAGGTTATTTATTTCACCTTGCAAATAGGCGATTGAACCCTGCTGGGTTGCCGGACCGTTTAAGTTATTTAATTCGGCCTGTAACGCAGTAAGGTTATTTTGCGTGCTGGCTAATTCCTGAGATAAGGTATCCCTGCCTCCGCTGATGATGTTTTCTTTATCATTTAAATAATTTATGCCGTCTTGGGTATTCGTACGTTCCGAATCAAGATTATCTTTCTGATACGTACCCCAGGAAGCCGCGGCTGCAGACGGATCGTTATGCCAATTCATATTGATACTATTGAGATTATTGGCTGCGCTCTGCCATTTGTTTACGTTATTTTGCGCGCTTACATAATCCAATACTTCAACTATGCTGGTATCGCCGCTATTCAAACGGTTCAAATATGACTGCGCTTCCTGTAACTTCGATTGTTTATATGATCTTTCCGCATTCAGGCTGGTTATCTGCTGCTGATAATAACCAGCTAATTCCGTATTTCCGTTATTTATAGCCTGCTGCCTTAACTGTTCTGTTTGCTGAATTTGCGCATCTATCGCGGCAATGTCATTCTGTAAATCAGTTATCCCCTGGCTTACCTTTGCCTTGGCGTCATTTAAGTTCTGGGTAGCGGTTGTTAAATTATTCTGCGCATCCGTCAAATTATTGTTTGCGCCTTCCTTGGCCTTATTTATTTCAAACTCTATCTGTTTTCTCCAGTATTCCAGGCCGAAAACCTTATCCAGGTAAGTCCGTAATTCCTCCTGGGAAATAGGCAGGTCTTTGTTTATCTTCTCGTAGAGTTCAGCTAATACTTCCGACTGCCTGAATTCCCTAACCATCTTCACCAAGGTTAAAACTTCCTTTATGTAGTTCTTGTAAAGTGTTATCTTTTGCCCGTGGATGTGGTTTACTTCTTCCCCGTCAAGCAGGCCGGTAATTTTCTCTCTTAAATCTTTATCTTCTACAAACGGAAGAAGTTTTCTTATAGACTCTTTGATTTCCTCAAAACTCGGCTTATAATTCTGCGGAATGGGGGTATCAGTTGATTTTAATTCTTCATCTGTAATTACACCAAGCGGAGGAACTTTAGAATAAATAACCTCGCCGTTATCGGATACTAACTTCGCGTACCCGTTAAGGTAGCTTTCGTCTCTGGTAAATTCGATTATGCCGGGAAGGTTCCTGTTGTTAGCATCCCTGGTAATATACCTTTCATCGTAAGTCACGACAGTCTGCGGAGAAAGCTTTATGCTGTGGCCGTTATCAAAATCCACAGTCAATTCCTCAGTAAGGGTTGAAATAAGTTCGATGCCCTTTAATTCTTTTTCTGTACCCACGAAGAATGCGGACGGGCTATCTTTCCTGAAGGTATATACGACCGCCACCGGCACATCCAGCTCTTTTTCGGCAACAACAAAGGCAACGGGATTCCCTTTGTATTCATATTCGCTCTTTGCCGTTTCTACATACGCGGAATCCTTCAAGAAATACACCTTTTCGCCCTGGACGGAGAATTCCTCATCGCCTGCAAGGCGCTTAGCGGATAATTCCCTGTCGACCAATATTTCGTAACCGCTGCCGTTGTCCGTAATTGCAAACTTATGCTTTCCGCTTAAACCCTGCTCCATTGCCCACTGGATTAAAGACATGTTCAAAGAAGGTATCATAATTCTTCCCGTATAAGGATTATAAGGAACATTGCCTTTATTGATTTGTATCGCGATATCGGAATGGCTGCTGCGGATGTAAGGCTTTCCGCTCTTGGCGTCTACCTCTCCGCCCCACTCTTTTAAGCCTTCGGCATAAACTTTCGCCCTTTCCAAATGCATCGTAGAGAATATGGGGACGAATCTCCCGTCTTCCAGCCACAAGTTCTGGTCTCTCAAGAATGTCTCGGTTTCAAATTTATTTTTATCCTTGTCTTCGTAATCATAATACATCAGGCCTTCGGAGAGGATATCCGTCTTCTTTTCCTTGATATCGGTCTTGAGTATATACTGGTAATGCCCTTTGCGCATTACGAAGTAAGCCAGGTTAGGGTCGGTATTGAGCAATGCCTCTTTATAGGCCTTTCGCTGCAGGCCGCCAAGATAAGCAATTGCCGAGTAATCGGAGCGGAACGGATTTTTCCCCCGGATTGTATCATTAAGCCAGTTGTTCAATATTTCCCAGGGAAGGTCGGTCCTCAACATATTAAGCTCTTCCCTGCTGCCTTCGATAATTTTCCCTGTTTCAACGTCATATCTGGAGTTGGTATAAACTTTCGGCCAGATAACATTCACTAAAATAAGTTTTAAGCCCCTGCCCTCAAGGACCATTACGCCGCCGGCTGTGTTTGTCTTGGTCATCTTCGGCATATTCACCAATATATCAATGGTTTTGTCTATGAGCGAAGCCACCGCAATAGGAGAAACCTCGCCCGTATCTATCATCCCGTAAATTATGTTTGCGGCATCAAGGATAGTGCCGTATTTGCCGCCGAAACTAAGGCCTGCATAGGTGTTGCCGCTTACTTTCGTGCTGAATAATGAATTGGCCAAGGCTGTCTGGAAGGAAACATAAACTTTTAATAAATCCTCATCGCTAACGTCTTTGGCCTGGGACAAAATACTTATTATGTGGTCGAGAGACTCCTTGGCGGAAACCGGCAGCTTCTGAGACTGTTTTGCCACATAGTCAATCGCAAGTTTCTTATGAATTTTTCCGTCATATTTAAATTCTTTCAATGCCGCATCCATTCCTGATTTAACTCCTGCGGATTCCCTGGCGGAAGCGTTTACGCTGAAGATATTGTAATCTAACTGCGCAAGATAGTACCATAATGTAGAAACCAGCGCCTTTTTACCTTCAGGGCTATTCCAGCCGAATCCTGTTTCAACGTTAGCGGCTGTAGCGTAAGGAAGTGTGCCTTTATATAAGAGCTCTCTCATTGAAGAAAGATAATCATCTGCATCTGCCCGCCCAAGTTCCTTTGCCGCAAAATAAGCAAAAAGCGTCCATTCCGGAGTTACCACCGGCTCTTTCCTGCCGATGGCATTCCGGCCTTCTTCATCAGTGTAATCAAATCCTTTAACGGTAATCTTGCCATTTTCCGGATGGAAATATTCGGCTGTTACGCTGCGGCCGATAGTATCTTCAAAAAGCTTATCGGCATCTACGCCTATTTTCTTTAATCCTTCCCTGCCTAATGCCGGAATTACCCAAAGCGGAATATCAGAGGCCCATTTCTTATCTAACTGCTTTGTATTAAGGTTATAGCCTGCGGCGAAATAACCCTTTTCTCTGTCATATACCGCAGACAAGTATGAAGCGATACCGCTTAATATATCCTCATATTCTTTATCCTTCGTCAGGCTAAATAGCTGTTTAAACCCGGTGTAAGCAGAGACCTGCTGTTCGGTAGAAATCAAATTATCCTTCTCGCTGAATTTGAATGCGCGGGCCTTTGCCCCGTTTATTTCAACTTCAATCCATAGCTTTTCTTTCATATATGAAGCTATATTCTTTGCCAAAGGTATAAATGATTTTTCTTCGGCGGGCTTAGAGTGCTCATAATGGGATATGGCAACAATGAGATGCGCCAGAGGGCCCACTGTTTTGTTCGCCTCGGCAACCAATCCGGTCTTTACTGAATATGCGTTATATAGCCCATCCTTACCGTCACCCCACAGCCTCTCTGCCATTTCTAAAATTTCTTTTACCCGGCCAAATTCTTTCGCTGCCACCAAAGTATCGATATAGACAGCCAAATCATAAAGGTAAACCTTGCCGTATTCTTCAGCGCTCTCGGCGTGGCTCACAGGCACTAAGGCGTTTAACTTCTCCATCATGCCTTTATAATCCTGGAGCGCTTTATGCTTCTCTAACTGTTCTTTTAATATTCTAAGCTCTTTTTCGCTGGCAGATATCTTCTCTGCGTTTATATCTTTAGCCAGTTTATAAGCCAATTCTTCTGCTTCTTTTAACAACGCCTGATAATACGGGGCCGCGGATAGCTTGGTGCGTAATTCTTGAAGTTGGGTGAGTATATCTTCGAGGGACCTAATTTTTTCTTTGGAAGAAAGTTCGGATGAGAGTATATCTTGCGCGGATTTATTTAAATTATCGAAATCTGCGCGAATTTTCTCAAATTCTCCCGGAGGACCGCGTATAACCTCAGTTAATGTTTGCTCTTTAGACGTTCTTTCCGGATCGGAAGAAACGACTACTTCTTCTTTGTCGCCTGGGTTGACTTTAACCGCAGGGGTGATATCCTTTGTCTGCTCATCAAACTTGGGTTGGAACTCGCTGGCAAAACGTAAAGGCAAGAACGGTAAATCTGAATTCTCTGAATCCATCTTGGCTTTTTGCCAAGAGAGTATATCCAAGAAGTGCGGGAAGACGACATCATTTTTAAGATTACGGAATTGCAATTCAAATATAGCTTTTTCGTATGCTTTTGTGGCTTTGAATTTTTCTTTTATTCGCGCCACATCTTCTTTTGCTAACTTTTTATTGCCTTCATAAAGATTGCGCTTCAGCACGCAGGATATATATTGGGTTGTTTCATAATCATCCTTGCCTAATTTAGCGGCTAAAAGATTATATGCCATTTCAAGAGGGTTAATGCCTGATTTGGATTCTACTCCTCCTAAAATCATAGTTCCTAAGCCTTGCTGCTCGTTTGCACCGTAAATAAACTCTTCCATAAACTTCACGGAATCACCGGCTACGGGTATGCCGTTAGTTAAATTCAGGGCTGTCAGAATTTCAGGGCCAACTAACATCATTGAGATAGTGTTCGCGGTAAGCATCGTTGAAGATTTAGATATTGATTTAAATAATGCCTGTTTCCTGCGATATTTCTTAAAGTTCTCTTTCCAAATATTCCACAAGGCCGGTATATTTAATACGGATACGATTATTAAACTGCTCAAAATGAGTTCCGGCGTAATATTGAAATGTACCGCGCCTCTTAGATTGAATGACAAATCAACGAGTTCTTTATTCAGGAAGAATGGAGTAAACACCAAGTTGAGTATAAAAGGAGCCACGTACATAGATACTGCGGATATAACCACCCTCTGGGTAACCAGCGAGAAAAAACCCATGACTAAAACAAATGAAGCAACAGAAATGCCAAGCAGTGAATTTTTAACAAAATTATTTTTATTATTAATCTTGGCTGCCAAATTAATAATCTGATAATCTGAGTAATCCAGTATAAAGTTCAAGGTTACGATATCCTTTACTGCAATTAACACTTTCTTCGGCGTGCTTACTTTTTTATCCATTTCAGCTTTTGCCGCCTTTACTATTTTTACAATATCATCTTCGGGAATACCTGAAGCATATGCATGGAATGCTAACTCTGCCGGGACAAATATATGCTTTAAGGCAAAGGTATAAAGTATCAACATAGTAAGAATTTCTAAAGGCATATTGAGCAGCAATAAACTCTTTATCAATACTTTTTCTTTTAAAGTTATGGCTTTGCGCTTATTTAACTCGGCAATCTTTTGCGAGAATCTTCCGCCCGAAAGTATATTTAAAGGTGAAAGTTTTGCAGTCTGTTTTCTAATTATTGCGGCATTCAACATGCGTGTAGCATATTTCATCAACCTAATTATACTTACATTATCTAAATCAGGATACACATCAGTAATTATTGATTTAAGGCTCTTGCCCGGTTCCTTATAGTTGGATAGCCACTTCATATATGAACCGAATGCTAATAAACCAAGCATCAATATGGAAAATATGCCAACGTCGTGATAAGAAATGAATGCGGTAAATGCCGTATATGAAGGGAAGGCTACATGTCCAATACCGGAAATTAAACCTATGATTGATGCTAAGATTAACCCGTTTCTTAAAATCGGCGAAGTAAACTTAAAGTCAAATTTGGCAAAAATATTTGCGAAGTTCTTTATAGTATTTTTTACTATCGGGCTAGAAGAATTAGTATCGTTTAACTCTTTTTCTTCTTTATTATCATTTAAAAATACGGGCGGATAAACAATTTGAGTTGTTTCTTTTGGTAACCATTTTTCCTGCCATTTTCTATCTAATTTCTGATATTCCGGATCAGCTGCAGTCAAAGCTGCTTTTGGATTTATTATCCCAGCATCATTAGCAAAATATCCGCTCTTAATATGAATTGAAGTGTCTTTTATAATTCTAACTGCTCCTTTGCCAGATAAATCTGCTCTTCTACTCCACAAATTTGCGGTTAAACTTGTTAACCTAGGAGCAGCATATGGTGTTCCTCCAATTATTGAATATGTAGTCCGCTCTTGCAGATAAGGTCCAATCACTTCAAATCTTTGCGATATTACCTTAGTACCAAAATGACCATTGGCTAAAAATCCTATATGCGATCCATAATTAGAATATTCTTCTTTTTTGCCAGACCTGTCTACCGCCGCTACAGCAATTACTTCTTCGTAGGCCGCCGGATAATAAGGCATACCACTATCTTCATTTCCTGCAGCTGCAACTACAATTACCCCATTGTCATAAAGTTTCTTTATAAGCAAATATTCTATGATGTCATAAGACTTTCTCCCAAAACTTAGATTCACGATTATTCCGTAGTCAGGATGATTTTTGCTAAAATTTAATATTTCGATTAAATATTCCAGATACTTTTCGAACCCTATGTAACGGCTACCGAAAGGCATACGCCTAATTTCACACCTTCCTGAACTGTTTTCCTTGATAATCTCTACTACGCTTTCGCCGTGACTATCTTTTCCTTCAAAATTATCAATGATAAAAACAACTATTTTCTTCTTAGGTTTGCTTTCTTCGCATCCGGCCGAAGAAAAAATACCTAATAGACCTACTGCTGTATTTTTCAAGAAATCTCTGCGATTTATACCCATCGGGCTTGAGGCGACGGGGGGATAAGAAGATTCATAGCCAAGCTCTATTATTTCCTCTTCGGCCACGCGGGATGTGAAATCCGAAACGGCCTTCGTTGTGTTAGGCAGATCTGTCACCACAAACCCGCTGTAATCCACCATCCTCTGGACAATCTCTTCATCGTTCATTTCTTCTTCAGGGACTATCGGGCTTGAGGCGACGGGGGTGGAGCCAATTTCTATATTTCCCTTATTGCTCGCCGCAGGGCCATAGAATTTCCAGCTGTATCTTCCGGCATCCTCAACCAGGCCGGTAGAATAAATTACTTCCGGATTGGTTTCCCCCACTATGCCTGCGAAAGGATTGCAGGAAACCAGGATAATCCTTGAAATATCGCTCCTGGCGGTGAGTGAATTTATGACCTCCGCTGCCGGCTTGCCGTGAATAACCAAAACGCCCTCAATGGTAGTGCCGTGGGCCATCATTACATAAGTATCCTCAAGCACGATAATCCTGCCGAGCCTAAAGTCGTCATTTATAAACCCATCCAGGCCTTCCTTCATCCGGTTAGTTGCCCCCGGTATTACCTCGCGCAGGGAAATAAGCGGAAGGCGTTCCAAGATTATTTCTGCCGGGCTGGAAACAACACCTGCAGGCCTGAAGTAATAATCGATATCCCTGTCCAATACTTTGAAGCCTAGGGTGTTGAAAAACTTAATCCAATATGCCTGGCCGTTATCTTCTTTGCCCAAGTAATCCAGCACCGCGCCCAGGCTGTTTTCTTTGCCCTTTTCATTCACGAATTCGGTTACCAGGGCTTTACCGTATCCCTTACCTTTGACCACGCTCTCTACGATTTCTATCGCCAAGAAATTCTTGCTGCTATCCGGCCTGATAGCCGCCAATATGGCATCCGGATTATCGATATTTCCGACGTAGCAGAGGTTAATTTCGAAATTCTTATAGCTATCGGTATTTATCTTATTAAACCTTACGCCGGGCCTATTTTTCCAGGTATTCAATACCTTAATTATTGTTTCTTTGTCATTTGTCTTATTAATAACCGGGCTGGAGGCGTTGGACTTGGTCACATCCCTGAGGAATTCATTCAGGATATCTTCAAATGCGGAGGGAGAGGAGTTATCCACGAGTTTCTTATACGCATCTTTAAGCGCATCCTGAACCTCGAAATCAGATGCTTTAGTTTCGGCAACGATAGCGCTGACGTCATCGCGGGGAATACCGTGGTTTTCGATGTATGATTTAATTCCCTCGCTCCTCATTTCCAGGCCGAAGAGGTTCTTGATGTCTCTGCTGTACCTGTGCAGGATTTTGTTCGCTTTTTCCCTTAAGGCAAGACCTGCTGTTTTCTGCTCTGCTTTTTCTTTTTCGGCCCTGGCCGCAATGGTAGCTTCTCTTTCGGCACGCAAAATCGTCAATAAATCCTGGAACATCACATACATATCTTCGGGGGTCTTTAACCAATCTTTCGGGTGGGCCGTAGCCAGAATCTTTATAATCTGCTCACGGCTGACAAACTGCGCAACCTCACGGAATGCGCCCAAGTTCATAGCCGCGGCAATCCTATCCTTGATTTCTTCCCTGGAAAGCACCCCTTCGTTGACTACCGTATTGATTATTTCCATGATAATCTCTTCGGAACCAGGCATATCAAAAGTGCTCAGCCAGGCAATATCTTTCTCTTCTTCGGTTTCAACTCTCTGGTCCGGACTTTCAAACTTAGTTTTAATGGCCGGCTGGGCATCTTTCTTTATAATTTTCTCGGGAAGGCCAAGGTATTTTCTTGCCCTCGCGGTTACTTCATCACCTGCCTCTTCAACCACCGAGCTGTCAATCGAAGCATACAGACCACCGAGGACTCCGGTAAATTGTTCAGCCGGGTCTTCTATCTTTCTTAATAGATACTGTGCTTTGCGTTTAACAACTTCTATGCTTTCAATCAATTCAACGGCCGTATCGGAAGCCTGGTAAGCTATTTTTAAGCCCTGGAAGAATGCTTTTTTAAACATCTCATGGATGCGCTCCGGAGCGTAACGCATATTGGCAAAGCCGATCGCGTATTCTTCAACATAAGAAGAAAGTATCCGGGCGAAATCCTCTATTTTTTCCAGGACCATCATATTCTCTCTGATATATCTATTCTTGTCTTCGCTGGTTGCGGGTTTGCCTTCTTTTGCCAATTCTTCTACCTCATTCATCGCCCTGCGGATTAATGCGTTGAGAATCTGCTCCTTTGTTGACTCCAATAACCAGGCTATTAATGACATATCCCCTGCGCCCTTACGGTTC
>SBBM01000038.1 GCA_005239725.1 Planctomycetales bacterium
ACCTTAGCAACCTCTTGTTGAACAGGGGGATTCTCTGCTGCCTGTTCAACCTTAGCAACCTCTTGTTGAACAGGGGGATTCTCTGCCGGAGAACCGTTGATAGGCATGGGATTAGAAGATAATTTTTTGCTAAAGTCATTATTTTTGGCATTGAGGCTTCTGCCAAAATGTAAATCAGGAATCCTATTTCCGGCAAATTTCGCCATGCTGGCCAACTTTGCGGAAATCACTTCTTTTTTTACGCTTTTTGCATCAAAAAAGAATAAAGAAATTCCGGAGACTATAATAAAAATTGGGATGAAATAAACAAAAAATTGGATTGAGTTCTTTTTATTGGAGAAACAAAACAGAAACACAACTAATCCCATAATAGCAACCCACGATGTACGTACTCCCCATATAATTATAAGATACGAATTGAACGCACAAAGAACCGTTATAAATATTTTAGCGATACGCCGTTTTACAAATGTAAAAAAAGGAACCGCAAAAGATAAGGCTATTCCGAAATACAGCAAGTAATTAAACGCCTTTATTCTGCCAAAAAATTCATGCAATAGTACCCAGGGAGAAGTGGTATAAATACACAACCTGACAATCGTTAATCCAATAATATTGCTTAAGACGACGGCGAATAAAAATAATCTTAGGCTCTTTTTCTCGGAAAATACCGCAAACACAAAAGGACAAAATAAAATATATATGCAATAAACCAGATCGCGTAAAGCAAATAAATTTCCGTCGATTAGACCCTTAACTAAATATGAACAGCCAAACACAAAATAAGCAATGATAAATGTTAAAAAGACCTGCGGTATTTTAAAGATTTTCCTTGCATTAAAGAAAAGCGTAAGGACGCCGAAAAAAATAAAAAATTCGGTGACATAAACCGGGCCGATATGCAATATGGAAAATTCTCTGCCAAACGCCATAACGAAGAAAATGAACGCAATAAATGCCGCGAGGAATGTTTTATTGAATACCCTGTCCATTTTTATATTTTCCCGCAATAATTTGCTCATATGCCGAAATTGTCTTTTTATGTAAGACTTCCCAGGTGAAATTATTCTTGACCAATTGGCTTCCGCTAATACCCATATTCCTGGCGATATCGGGATTATCCAATAATTCCGCTATCTTTTGAGCAATAAATCCCGGAACAGGCTTAACCAGACGGCCGTTAACCCCATCCTTTATAAGATGTCCGATTTGCGGGATGTCCAACCCGATTACCGGTTTGCAAAAAGCCCAGGCCTCGAGAAAAACCGCCCCAAAACTTTCTTGAGCCGAAGGCAGACAAAAAATATCGCATGCGGCAAGGGCATCCGTCTTTGTCTGTAAATCCACAATGCCAAGATGCATTATTCTTTTATTACGGCACCTCTGAAATAATTTCCGGGAATATTCCGTATGCGGGCCAATAAAAATAAAACTGACATCTTTATATTTATTTAAAACTATTTTTGCTGATTTCATCAATTGCGAAATCCCTTTATACTTATACCCCTGGCCAATAAACAAAACTATTTTCCCGGGTATATTTAACTTATTCCTAAACCCCCCTGGATCAGGCTTATCCGCTATAACCGGGCCTGTGCCGGTTACAAATATCTTCTTTTCATCCACGCCAAGCCCTATGTATATTTCTTTTTCGTATGGCGTTAATGCGAATAAACCGTCAGCCTTGCGGTAAAGTTCGTGGTATTCCTTAAAGAACCAATGGCTCCAGCGCGGATGATGTAACGGCGTAAAAACAAACGGTATATTTAATTTCTTGGCCATTATGTAACTGGCATAAGCTAACGGTTCCCGGCCAACCCGTATATTGTGGATTAAATCAGGTTTACCAAAATCAGCCGATAACTTATTTTCGATAACTTCAGCAATGGCACGTATATTACGCTTCTTGTTCAAATAATACGTAAATACATACGGCAACATCTTTAATTTTTCCTTTTTTGTGAACGAAACCCGCTTTACACTTACGCCCTCAAAGTTAAAAGCTTTTTCCTTTTCCGGCGCCTTTAACGTCGTGCCCAAAAGCCAGTCATTCCGATTAGTATCAAAAAAACATATTACTTCCACATCATGCGCCTTAGCGGACATCCTGGCAATTTCATGCGCATATAACTGGGCGCCTCCCATCGAAGGCGGATAACTTGTAATTGTATAAAGTATATTCATAACGGCCTTATTGTTTAGGCTTGATAATTTCGATTTCCGGCAAAGGGAAAATCATACCGGTCCCCCTATCCAGCATCTTTTTTTCCCTTCGTAAGAATTCATTCTTAAAATGCCACGGTAAAACAAGGTAATAATCCGGCCTCATTGCACGGGATTCGGCTTCGCTTATTATAGGAATATCTGTGCCTATAGTACGCGCCCCATATTTATCCGGATTCCTATCCGCAGCATAATCAATGATAGAATTATCAATGCCGCAAAGCTGCAAAATCGTATTACCTTTCGTAGAAGCGCCGTAAACGTGAATTCTTTTGCCGCGACGCCTTAATTCTTTAAGTAATGCGGACAGTTTTCTTTTATGCATATTAATGCGGCTTTGAAAATCTTTATAAGGTTTTTCTGTTTCCAGCTCAAAATCGAGTTCCTCCTTACGCAGGCATTGCAAGGTTTGCATAAATTCATGATTATGGAATTTAAAATTATCAATATGAGTCGCACAGCAACGTATGCTTCCGCCATTTACATCATTAAGTTCCACCTTTACCATTTTCATATCTGACTTTTTCAGGATATACTCGATAACCGCCAGGCTGTAATATTCTAAATGCTCATGGCAGATTGTGTCATAGGAATTCATTCTTAACATCGAAGGCATGTAAGACATTTCAAATATCCAGAGGCCTTCAGGGGAAAGGCATTTCTTGATATGGCGCACAAAGTCAACCGGGGATTCAAGGTCATAGAACATGGCAATTGAAGTAATTATATCAAAGGGCTTTCCCTTTGTCTTTTTAGTTAATTCTTCCGAAGGAAAAATATCCTGGATAACCTTAATATTGCCTTTTATGCTCCTGGCAACATCCGAAGGGTCAATTCCAAATCTAATAAAATTTGCGGGATAATAACCAAGAAGCGTACCGTCATTGCATCCTATATCCAAAATACGTGCCGGGCGCTTCGGCATAATGAGTAATGCCTCTTCGACTATCCCCTTTAAATGATTGCGCATGGTTTGGTTTGTACCCGAGCGGTACCAATACGTCGAATACAATATCTCTGGAGGGACCGTAGCAGCCATTTGCAACAATCCGCAGGCGTTTTCATCTTTAGTCGGATCACAACGGACCAGAGATGTCGGGATTTTCCTCATTGGAGGCAACGGCTTACCCGGCTTGATAAAAGACCCTTGAAGGTATTGTTCCCCGATATCTATCACCTTGGTAAGCGCAGATGACCCACAAACACGGCATGTCTTCCGGTATGTTATATGCACTTTCTCTCCCATTTCGTAAAAGAGACGACTTTATTTTCGATCTTATGTTTTATATAAAATGCCAACGAAACAAAAAATTTCAACGCGCCTAACTTCCTGGCAGCATACACGACGAGCGGGGAATAACCGCAGTAAAAGAGTTTCTTTTCTACTGTATCCCATAATTTCATATCCTCTACTGAACTCCGCACTTTTATCAAATAATGCAAACCTACCTCCCGCCGCAAAACCGCAAAAAATAACTTCTTTAATTCCAGGTCATTTTTAAAAAGATTATCCGCCAAAAGTGTATAGCCGTCAATATCCAACATAAATCTTTTCAGCAGACCCTTGGCCAAAAAACTGTCGTTATCTCCACGGCACAACACAAGCATTTCTTTAATATATTTCGTTTTACATCCTATGCCGGCAAACGAAAACAGCCTGTACACATGCGCATAACCTGTGCCCATAAACAGTTCCGGACAACCAACCTGATTCCATTTCCGGCGTTTAAAAACTATCGAACTGCAATAACTAAAGAGTGCCCCCAGGGAACGCGATTTTTCCAAATAATCAATAAGCTCATCTTTTTTGGAAAAATTAAAAACTTTATCCGCTATTCCCGATATAAGCCATAGTCTTTTTTTAAGCGGCCTTAAATAAAAATCGCATTCTATTCTATTGCATATATATATATCGTGGCCTTCCCTTATCTCGTCAAGCACCCTTTTAATGGCTCCGGGCTTTAATTTATCATCGCTTGACATAAACCAACAATAATCTCCGCTCGCAAGTTCTACGGATTTTGCCAAATCCCTGTCTACTCCAATATTTTTATTCCGTTGAAAAAAACGTATACGCGGAAATTCCCTCTGATACCTTTCTACCACTTCGGCAGTATCATCGACAGAGGCTCCGTCTATAATAACAATTTCCACCTCGTCGGTAGCTTGGCAAATAATACTCTCCAGGGTCTCTCCGATAAAGGCGGAGAAATTATAAGTAGGTATGCACAACGAAAGTTTTATGGCCATATAATTTAACGCAGTCTCAAGTAATCCACGATTCCAGCCATTGTCCCCTTAAGAAAATAACGGTATCTATACATCCTGTTCTTCGATTCAATGGTTTTGGGAAAAAAATCATATTGCAATGTCCGGATTAAACTCGTCAACAACCTCCAGATAACGAAAGTGATATAGATATAGAGATGGCGCAGATCAGAAAATACCTGCTTTGTAAGCATTGCGGAAATTCCGTATGAATAATTAAATGCCTTTACATCAGAGGTCTCTGATTGGCGTCTGTGATAAACAACGAGGCCGGGATAATACAAAATCTTTACGCCTGATTTCTTCAAGCGGAAGAAATAATCCGTCTCTTCGGCTGCCCTGTATTTTCCTCCTATACCAAACCGCTCGTCATAACCACCAACTTTAAAAATAACCTCGCGGCTTATGATATGCGCTCCACCCCTAAAATAATTGAAGTCGAAAAAATTCAAATATCTTTTCTTATCATCTAAAAGGTCGACAAACGATTCAGAAGTCAGCGGGTCGCGCAATACCGGACAGAAAACACTTGCTTTTTCCGAAGAAATAACCTTTTCTAAAACTCCTAGAAAATTATCCGCCAAAATAATGTCATCATCAATCAAAACAACATACTCTCCCCGGCTAAGCTTTAAAGCCTTATTCCGGGTTGCCGATAATCCGCAGTTTTTATCACTGAACAAATAAGTTATTTTGCCGGAACTTTCAAAACTTTCGACCACCTGCCGCGTAGCGTCAACCGAAGCATCATCACTGACAATAATCTCATAATCTGAAAAACTCTGTTTAAGAATACTTGCAATCGTTTCCTTGAGTATTTTTGCCCGATTGCAGGTTGAAACAACAATGCTAAAACGCATTTTCTCATTTAGTTGCATAACCGGTTAATAATTTTATCCTGCGGATATTTGTTTTCAAATAAAACAAAATCCTACGTAACGGCAAAGGGAAATAACTAAAAAACCATAACGCGTAAAATTTACATTTTGACAAAGAAGCGGGGAATAAATACGGCCATATTATCTGGCGGGCCCTAACGGTATAATTGCTTTTTATACAAAAAAAGGCTTCCAGGAAACCGGGCCCGGAATCATCTAAACCCGATTTCGCAACAAGGCTATCCAATAATTCCTTTTTTAAAATCAAGGTATCATCGCGAAAGGCACGGCGCTCCTCGTAGGATTTTCTTGCCAATTCCGCGTATGCCGCTTGCAAACGCGACTTACTTATAGAAATACTGTCCAAAAGCACCCTACGATAATAAAGCACCTTATTCACCGAACCCGCCATCGTAAATTCAATCAGGCGTAAATATAAATCATAGTCCTGCGCATACCGGAAGAAATCCCGGTACCCTCCTGCTTTTTCCAGGGCTTTTTTTCGAAAAAGCACCGAGCCATGGCAGAAAAAGTTTTTTCTAGCAAGACCGCGGGTAATCTTATCTGGATTATCCTCCTTGGGGCCAAAATCGAATATGCACCCTTCACTATCAATAAGCCCATAATTACATCCCACAAACCCTATCCTGCCTTGACCATCAAGAAGTTGGACCTGACGCTGGAATCTTTGCGGCAACGAAACGTCATCCGCATCCTGCCGGGCTATATATTCACCCCTTGCCTTGCCAAGTGCAATATTTAAACTCTTTGTAAGACCCTGGTTTTTGTGCTCAATAACAACTACCCTTGGGTCTAATTTCTGATAAATGCCGATTATCTCAGCCGTATCGTCGGTTGAACCATCATTGACAATAATAAATTCGAAATCCTTAAATGTCTGATTAAGTACAGATTCAATAGATTCTTTTAGTGTTTCCGCGCCGTTATAAACCGCCATTATCACCGAAATCTTCATATACTTATCTTGTTATCTCCCTGGAAATCACAACCGCATATATCTCGCCGTAACAAATCCTGAATGATTCAATCGCCAGCCCGGCGTCATTCATCTCTTTTTTAAAACTATCCAAAGTATACTCTATGCAATGCGTTGGGTCGAGCCTATACTCAACTCCCATTTCCTTTTTATATAAAGTAATCCAATCGCGGTCAAGCATTGGAACCCGAATTAAGAAGCGGCTAGAGTATTTTTTAAGCCTTTGCAAGAAAATTACCCGGTCATTGATATGTTCAAGCACATTAGAAAGGATTACGCAATCAAATTTATCGTTAAATTCATAGCCCGTAACATCAGCACATACAAAGTCTGCCTTTGAAGTCTTTTTTGCTTTTATGATGTTTGAAAATGAGATGTCTATGCCCACGACCCTTTTGCAGCGGGTTGCCAGATCTGCAGTCAATGCCCCATTGCCGCAGCCAACATCCAATACTGACCATTCCGGATGGATATTTTCCGTAAACCAGCGATGATAATCTAATAACCTATGCTTTGGGTGCAGGCCGCCCATCTCCAGGCGCTGCGATAAATATCCTGCTAAACCGTAAAATAAATTGTGCAACTTAAGAACAACGCAGACCAGAAAATATAACAAACCCCGGATCAATGAACTGCGCGACTCTTGTTTTTTCATCGGACTTAAGCCTTCCTGGACAACAATTTTCCGTAACTCTCTAATTCCATATCTACAATCTTAGAAATGCTGCAATATTTCAGAATATATTCACGGGCATTATTTCCTAATTTTTTCCGCAGCGCAGAATCTCCCATAAGTCGCAAAATAGCCCGCGAGATTTCCTGTGCGTTATTACCGCATAAAATTCCGTTTATTCCATCTTGGATAATTTCACGAATACCGACCACATCAGTGCCGATGACCGCTTTTCCGCAACTCATCGCCTCCAAAAGGCTTTTAGGGTTTCCTTCCCAAACAGAGGGCAAAACAAACATCGGGTATTTTGCAATTAGTGCCGGCAGTTGGTTATTCGGATATACCCCCAAAAAATGCACATCAGCGTTAATTTTTCTGGCATATTCCGATAGTTCATCCCTAAGGTCTCCGCGACCGATTAAATCTAAACCGAAATCGGCTCTTTTGCATGCCGCAATAAGGAGAAAAATATTTTTCTCTCTATTCAAACGCCCGATAAAGAAAATCCTATTGGGGAATGTTTCCGAAGAAATTCGGGGCGAGAAAATATCCGTATCGATAAAATTAGAAAATACGGAAATTTTTCTTCTCGTGATACCGAATCTATTCTGGACAAAAACCGCAGAATGCTCAGAAGTAAGATTTATATGGTCAGCAAAAAAATAAACCATCCTTGATATTAAATAAAACCACCACCTCACACGAAAAGGAAATTTTTCGGCAAGCAACACATAATAATGCTCAAACCCGCACCTAACCAAAAGCTTACCGCCGCATACAAATTTAGCTGCTAAAGCTACCCAACCGCCCCACATTTGATTGGTTTTATAGATATTATATTTTTTGAGGGTCTTGCGGAATTTTATCGGCAGCCAGAATGATTGAAAAAATGCCAACTTCCGGTTTTTAAACTTCTTCACAGTCGCATAAGCCGGAATAATTTCTATTTGCGGCAACCTCTCTCTATAATTATAATCATCCTGATTGCCATAAGTGAAAAAGGCGATTTTCGCTCCCTGTTTTATTAAACCCGTGTATAACGAAACCTCCCTGTCGAGTATGCCGGACTCATCCCATTTTTTTAAACTACCCTCATACGTAAAGAACAAACAAATTCTTTTATCTTCCATATGGCATTGTGTGCAAAAAATCAGGATTTTTTAATAATGGCATCCGCGAAGCAGTTTCCATATTTATTATAGTAAATCAATTTTCCCGGGAAAAATGATTTTATCTGTTGAAATGTAAGGTCCCCCGAAGGATTTGCGGTAGTAACCTTCACGGGTTCTCCGGGGAAACCAAGCACCATATACCCTCCGGGCGCAAGAACACGGTACCACTCCTTGGCAGCAATCTCCGGGGCATAAGCGTGGTCTAAGGTATTTGAGTACACTATATTAAACTTGCCTTCCCGCTCCTTCGGCATTTCATCAAAGCTGCATATGCGCACATCTTTTCTTCTGCCGTCAGGATTGATTTCTACCCCCACAACGCTTCTTTCATCAATTTTCGCCACATCGCTCATGCCCATAGACTCTAACCAGGGAAACCTGGAAGAAAAGGCATATTGCTCTTTTTCGGATAAGCGCATGAGAATAGCTTTTAAACGCCCGCCGAAAAATAAATTCCGGAAAATATCCAATTCCCGTCCATTTCGCGTCCCTAAACAAAGGATTGGGCCCCTGATATTACCCCCGGAACTTTTGTAAATCACTTCTTTAAAACGCGCAACGCAACGCGTGCTTACCTTGCAAAAACGAAATTTTCTTTTGGAGGCCTCAATCTGGGCTGCAAGATACTCTTCTTTCGAAAATTTTCCTAAATTATGCATTTAATTTCTCCTTTTTTATCAAAACTTTAACTGCCGGGAAACGGACTATCCCCATAAAGGCAGCGGCTTTCTTCTCTTCAGCATTAATCAATTTTTCCTCAATTTTTGCATGTACGATTTATATCCACAATCAAATTATTATAAAAATTATCCATAGTCGTTTCTCAAATGCTTAATCCCTGTTCGGCAATGAATAGGCCCCCATATTCTATGCACATCTCTCTTCCGGACGGCGCTAGGTTGATCACTTTTTTTTTGAGCTCGGCATAATTATCGCGCGCTTCCTGCAATGCCTTTTTAACATCATCTCTGAAACCTATACCATAGTATCTTCCAAATTCTACTATTCCGCCGCCATCTTCGTGATACACAAGAGGCAACCCGCATTGCGCTCCCTCGATATGATGCATACCGCAAGGCTCCCATAAAGAAGCGGTCAAATATATATGGCTGGCACGTAGTAGATCCGCTAACTTTTTTCCATATACAGGAGGATATGTCTTTGCAGAGCGCCAATGGATTTCTTTCGGCCAATGTCCGACTACCGTCAGGGAAAACCCCGCCAATTCGCCAGCGGCAATCATCCTGTCGACTTCCTGATAAACCTTGAACCCTTTCATCCAATTATCTGACCAATGATGTGTAATGATGCCAAAATTGCTACCTCCGATACCGCTACAATTTATTTTAGGGCAAAAAATCTTATCATCCGCGCCATTACGTATTACTTTGTGCGGCCGATTAGGGTCGAACCAACGGCTGACAAAGTAATCTTTTAACCAGTCCGAAATAAATACCGTAAAATCGGCAACCTCATTTGCCCGGCAAAGACGACCATCCACAAAGTCCGTACCTTTACGCTGATCACATTCATTAATACGGTGCACGCACTTAACATTGGGGTGCCGCTGTTTAAATTTGTTTATTTCAGGTATATCGAACTCAGTTGTATCTGTTGGCCATGATTTAACAATTAGAATATGGGTAACATCAGGTTCTAACCGGTATGTAACTTTACATCCTTTCTTTTTGATATATAATACAAACTGTTCCACAAACTGATTTCCTCCTCCCCAGGGAGAAAATCTCGGTTTCATATTGATGGCTATTTTTATTCTACTATTATTCACTGAGAACTTCTTTGTAAAGAGACACGTATTTCCCCGCAATGATATCCCAATCGTAATCTTTGACGGTTTCAAGTCCGTTTTTTATTAGGACATTTTTTAAATCGTTATCATGAATAATTTCCTCGACACATCTAACCAGGCTATCAATGTCATCCACGCCGGCAAGAAACCCGTTCTCCCCATGCCTAATTAAGTCCGGGGCCATTCCGACAGAAGTTGAAACCAAGGGAACCCCTGAGGCCATGGATTCCATAATCGCTTCCGGCCCACCTTCTTCGCGTGAAGAAACAAGATATAAATCAAGGCAATTATAAAAATCGGGCATCTTGGCATAATTATTAACGAATCGATATGTATACGGGATGCCGGCTATGTCGAGATTTTTTTTAATGTAGCCCCGGGCAGGGCCTGTTAACAAGCAATGTATTTTCAGTCTCTGGGATAAGCGCTTTACAACTGCGATAAAAATATCCGGGCCTTTAAGTAGTTTCGGCTCCAAACCCTCATTCCAACCGTTCCCGTCCTTCTGGAATGAACCTATACAAATCGCATCTTCCGGTATACCAAAACTATTACGCAATTTTTTTCTTTTATCTTCCGGAAAAGGCACAAAAAGCTTCGCCTCTACTCCAATAGGGATAAACGCTATTTTCTCTTCCGGGATGCCCCAGGAAATCAACCTGTTTCTCATTATGGAATTTGCTGCAATAATACGATTGACCCTGTCAACCGAATCTATGAGTTTATTTATACTATTATCCATTTCCGCGCTAATGCCGAAATTGCCGTGAAAAATAGTCACGATTATTCTATTAAAAGAATGCACGAAATTATCTATACTGCCGGCGAAAGTATGAAGAGACCCGAAATGAATAAGCCAATTAACAAAAAACTTCGGCGAAGTGTCGATGCGAAAATCCAGATTTCGAATACGGGCACCCCGGGAAATATATCCACCGATTCTTTTAATCACCCAATCAGCGCCTTCAACAATATGTACAATACCTTTTGTTTTCCTGCGTTTCCCCCCGGATAACTTCCAGGTTAAAAAACTAAATATTTTTATCAGGTAACTTAATAAATACATCTTTTTTCAAAATTTTGTTGCAATAACGGAATAGCCCGTAGTTATAAGGGAATTGACTCCTGTAAATCTTTTATCCGCATATTTCGACAGAAACCTAAAAACATGATATAGTTTATAGGTAACTCTGGGCAAAAATTTATTCACATTAAGAGTATTTTTAATAACGACATGAAATAGGTCAAAAATAACAGCAAATATTCCACCCATAGACGTGATGAAAAACTGCTTAAAACCCGCATTTACTAATTCTATTTTAAGCTTTGCCTCTGTCCACCGCTGGTAATCATCAGGGTCGCCATGTATGGCATACAAAAACGGCATGGTCATAATTAGTTTTCCTCCCGGCTTTAATATCCGGGATATTTCTAAAAACGCCGCTTCCGGCCTTTCCAGATGCTCAAGAATTTCGCAGAAAATTACGGTGTCGAAGGCATTGTCTGCAAAAGGCATCTTGTATACGCTACATGCGTAATCAGGCGAAGTCGTTAGATCTATATTTAAATACTCCCAGGATTCTATAGAATGAAGCGGGGGCCGGAAAAACCCCCTCTTGTTATCTTTTTTCCCGCCGATATCAAGAACTCTCCCGCTCATAAACTTCTTGCTCGCATTAAGAAAATCGTCGATATAATATCTGCGCAAAGTTAATGTAATCATAAATTCGGCCCTTAACTAAAAACCGGTATCCTTTTAACGATATACCGATAATACCAATCCAGAATCCTGAACTCGAGCGTAAACTTGTAGAAAACATATTTCAAACGCAATTTAGACAAAATAGCCATAAATAAAAAAATTATACCTTTAGCCGGATTCTTGCGTATTCTTTTCCAAATATAGCTATAGGTATTTGTGGCCAATTGAACGCTTGTCCAGATATATTGGTTAAAATACATTTTCTTTATCCAGGGAGGATGCGCCCCTCCCAAAATTTCGGCTTTTGCCCATTCCTCCAGGGAAGCCGGCATCTTCAGGTTGTAATCCCTTACACACATATCATACAATTCCCCTCCCGGATAGGGCCTAAAATTAGCCGGTCCGTTAATAGCGGCGCGCGGTTCAATGCGCAGGATATCCCTGATTAATTTCAATGTCTGCATCTGCTCTTTTTTGGTTTCCGTGGGAATCCCAATCATGAAAGAAACAACCGGCAAAATATTAAACTTTTTTATGCGCCTTACAAAATTTAAGATATCCTCAACCGTACAGCCTTTTTTTAATAAATTGAGCACCCTGGGAGAACCCGATTCTCCTCCGATGCTAAGCTTATTGCATCCTGAATCAGCTAAAAGTTTAAGGTACGTATCGTCAATATACGTTTCCCGCAAGTATTCCGCCCGGGGATTAGCAAGCCAGGTAATCTTTATATTCCTATCTAAAATACCTTGGGCAATTTCTTTAACCTGGGTTCTGCTTGACATAAAAACCTCATCCCTGAAACCTATCCGTTTAATCCCATATTCGCGGTAAAGGTGCTGGATCTCGTCCAAAACATTCTTAGATTCTCGATACCTTATTTTCTTATTTTTCGATACCACATTTATACAGAAGGCGCAATTATAAGGACATCCTCGGCTTGTCTGGACTCTTATGATTGTGCGTTTTATGACATCCATCACTTCCTTCTTAACAAAAGACCAATCTATAAAAGGCAGGCTATTCATATCTATAAAATTCCTGTCCGGAGTAGTAACTATATTGCCGTCTTCCCTAAAACTTATCCCTCGTATCTTATGCAAATCAATAATGCCCGATTCATAGCACCTAACAATTTCAAGCATCGTTTCTTCGCCTTCGCCCCTGACAACAATATCCGCAAGCCGGCTTTTTGCGGTCTGTTCAGGAAAGAGCGTAGCATGCGGACCTCCCCATATAATTTTCATCCGCGCATTTATTTTTTTTAGCCTCTCTAACTCCGGGAACAAGTATTTTATATGTACGCTCATCGCGTAAACACCGAGTAAATCCGCGTCCCTTGCTTCATTGCTAAGCATCTCCTGATAACCCGGTTCCACCGAACAATCAATCAAAGTAACATTATATCCACTCTTTTTAAGCACTGTCGCTATATACAATAGACCGGTCGGAGTATTATAAATACCTATCCCTCCCCCGGGAGGATAGATGAGCAATATTTTTATTTTATCTTTAATCAAACTGGCCATATAATCCTCAAACCTGCCCATCTATAATTCTGCGGCAAATATTAATCCACCTTATTTTTTCCCTGCGCGCGATGTATTTTATAATATATCTTGAGACTGAAAAGATTTTGAGAAACCATCTATTTTTGTGCTTGGCTAAACCGCCAGTGCTACCCCTGCCGAAATGCGAAGCGATTAATTTACCGTTATCCGTATAATATTCCATACAAATTACATCCCGGAAAGGGCCATTCTTAAAATCACGAGTGCATTTTGCATCGAGTATTTTTCCGGCATACCCGGCATTTGTGAATTTCGGTCTCCACTCCCAGCAAGTATCCTTTCCATTTGTAATATCGCCGGGCCGGCAAGATATATCGAGCGACTTATATGATTGCGTATCAAAAATAACAAAAAACTGAAATGGAAAATCCGCAGGTTTATTTGCACTTCTAGATTTGCTTAAAGGCGAACCGGCTATCTTTACATTGCCGGAAATCATGCCAACCATATAGTCATCCCAGCCTTTTAATAAGGGAGTGCTGTCGCTGTCGAGTATAACAGTATATTTAGCGCGGGATTCGCCGATTAAGAAATCCAGCGCCTCGGCGTGAGCCCAGGAACCGCTTTTGTCAGTTTTCCTGTAAAAAACTTTAACAAAATCATATCTTCTCTGTAAGGCATTTAATTTTTTTAGGTTCCGGGCATCCGAACCGTTATCATTAATCAAAACCTGACATTTCCGCCTGGTTAATTTATCAATTGCATATAAGCTTAACTCGATAAAATTAGAGGTATTGAAATTGGTAATAACTATACAGAGTTCAGTTGTATTAATCATACGCCGTTATCTATCTTAATATTTTTAAACTGCAGATTGTATAATAGCCGGTAAGTCGGAGACTTTCCTAGAAGCTCCTGGTGTGTCCCTATCCCTTCAACCGCCCCGTTCCGCAAAACAACGATCTTATGCGCGTGAAGAATCGTAGATAGCCTATGGGCAATCACAATAGCTGTGGCATTTTCCAGTATTTTCTCTATGGCAGACTGAACCTGCCTCTCTGATTCGCTGTCAAGCGAACTTGTCGCCTCATCAAGGATTAATATATGAGGATTAGCCACGACTGCCCTGGCGATGGCAATGCGCTGGCATTGCCCTCCGGAAAGGAGCACGCCCCTTTCCCCAACTACAGTGTCATAGCCGGCCGGTAAACTGGTTATAAAACTATGTATATTGGCTATTTCCGCTGCTTTTAGAACATCCGGATCCGATAAATATTCCCTTCCGTAACGGATATTATTCCGGATCGTATCATTAAAAAGAATGCTTTGCTGGGGTACGACCCCGAAAATCCTACGGTAGCTGTCTTGTCTTATCCGCCTTAAGTCAACTCCATCAATAGAAATCACACCCTCAGTAGGGTCATAAAACCTCAGGATTAAATCCACCAAGGTGGATTTCCCGGCGCCGCTCGGGCCGACAATAGCGACAATCTCTCCCTTTCTTACCTCAAAAGAAACACTATCCAGGACCGGGCCATTCCCATAGGAAAAAGATGCATTGTCTAACAACAGACTATCTTTAAAATCACTCTTGTCCTCTTTTCCGTCTACAACCTTCGGCTTAAGCCGTAGTAATTCGTCAATCCTGGCGTATGACGCCAATAGCGCCTGTATCCACGACACATTAACGGCAAGTTTGTTTATGGGATTTATCAGAAGCTGGCCGACAAAAATAAACATGGCAAAACCCTCTACCGTAAGGTTCCCGTGCATTAATTGCTGAGCGGCGATAAGGACAATGCCGACCATGGCAAAGGCGTCCAAAATAGACCGCGTCGGCTCCTGAAGGTTTTTAACCTTACCTGCTTTCAGTTCGGCACCAACTACCCCGTCAATCCCTTTTTCCAGCTTTTTGATCTCATACTTCTCGCCCCCGAATGATTTTATCACTCTTACAGAAGTAAAAACTTCATGGAGCATATTTGAAAACTCCGCGGCCTTATCAAGCAGCATGCGGGTGGTACTGCTTAATGGCCGTTTAATAAGCTCCGTCAGGCCGAACTGCGCCAAAATCAGCCCGAATGCAACAAAAGTCAATACGACATTGGTGCTGAATAAATAAGTGCTGTATATTATTATCAGGATACTATGGTAAAACAGACTCCGCACTAACGGCCCCACGCCATTAGCCGTATTTTTGGCATCTTGCATGATACGCGACATCAAATCACCGGTCTTTTGATGATTAAAAAATACCATATTCAAAGAAAGGATGTGATGGGCTATATCCATTTGTATTAATTTTATGGCGCGGGTCTCAATGGAAAGCGACAAAAGGAATCCTGCGTAATTAATAATAGAGGAAAGGGCTACTAACAGCATATAAATGACGGTCAGGATAAGCAGGGAATTCCATTTATCATGCGAAAATGAGGAGATAACCCCCATTACCCGGCCACCAATGTGGTTAAGGTCAAGTGAACCTGCCATCGATTGGGTGCCTGCAACATCATGCTGGCCTACAACAATATTCATTATTCCCGCCAATACTACCGGCTGGCTTGCTGCAATAAAATTTGCCACAAGAGTAACGGGAATAAGTAAAATTATTAGCCGGCGCAAGGGCCAGGCATACGTCTTTACAAGATACCCGAAAGAAACCTTATTCTTAACTTTTCCGTTCATATGATTGCTCATGTTTTTTGCGGATAAGAATCTCCTGATTCATCGGTATAAATAAAATCAAAGGTGTTGTCGCCAAAAGGCAAAGCTTCAACCTTATGTGTAGTAAATCCCTCGACCGCTATTCCTGTTTCCTTCGCCCTAAGAAGGACAATTTGGTTTGCCTCTTCGTTTGGCTCGACTCCAGAAACTATGCAATCTTTTTTATGCAATTCGACTGCAAACCCCTTCTTTCGGCAACTTCTTCGCTCCGGCGCATTGACACCCAATATTCCGGATCCCCTAACCCGACCTGCTTATAGGTGCGCCTCCAATAATCCTTTAAACGGTTTATAATTTTCTTCGGAATAAGCGCTCATAATTTATTCCGGTTCTTTCTGAACCCGGGATTCTTATGCATATCAGTCGCAGAGTTTCCATGCTTAACATAGTTATACAAGGGCACGGGAAGATGGTAGATCTTCTCATGTTCAATACGGCTGAATAAATCCTTATCCTCAAAAATCCTCTTTTCATGATTGTAGGACCCTATCATCTCCAGATAAGAGGTGCGAAACATAAGCCCGCAGGCAATGCCGTTATCCTTAAATGATTCTTTGGTTATGATCCGCTCTTCGTTATCGGTTATAAAATAATCGCAGGATGCCCCGACATATTTGGGATTGAATTTAAGAAAATTATAAAGCATATACAAAAATGCCGGCTGCACATAATCGTCGGAATCTACGCGCACAAAATATTTTCCCCGGGAATTTGCCACCCCTATCTGGGCACTTGCCCCTATGCCTAAATTTTTCTTATTCCTTATGACCTTTATTTCCCCTGCCTTTACGAACGTCTCAATGGCCTCAATGGAATCATCAGTGCTGGCATCGTCGACAACAATAATCTCATAATACGACTTATTAAGGTCCTGGTTCAATAAAGACCTTATGCACCTGCGTATAAGTTTGCCGTAATTATAATTAACCACTATTACCGAAATATCGATAAGCCTCATTCCTCACTCTCCTTTTTTTTAACAACCCTCCATCGCTAATGCCGTCCTTCCTCCGTGAGCCATCGCCGCGGAAAAGGAAAAAAAGATGCCTCCATGAACTGCCCATAAAAGTAAAAAACAGCGATAAACTCCGGAAAAATACCAATATCCGGAATATCTGGCGCGGCCGCAAATAATAACGCCTGATAGCCAGCTTCCTCAAATCATTAATCTCATCTTTTGCTAAAGAAGTATGCCGGTAATCAATAGGCACATCGTGCGTTATATGGTTCCATTTATCCCATTCATTATTCATTTCAAAATCTTTCTGATAATATTTCCGGAATATGGGGGTACCGGGATAAGGCATAAGGATATTAAACCCTGCCATTGTCGAATCAAGCTTAATAGCAAAATCAATGGTCTCCAAAATAGTCTGGCGCGTATCTTTGGGGTTGCCGATCATAAATGAATTAAGGTAATCTATCCCTACCTTTTTGCAATTCATACATGCCCGGTAAATATCTTCTTTTGAAACGTTCTTGCCTAGTTGTTTCAAAACTTCTGTATTTCCGCTTTCTATCCCGAATTGGATAAAAACGCATCCCGCCTTTTTCATCATTTTTAATAATTCCACGTCCTGGCAATGGTCGGTGCGCGCGAATATAAACCAGGTAATCTTTATTTTCTCATCGATGATCCTCTGGCATATAAGGCGCGCCCTCTCCTGGTCAGCCATAAAATTATCATCAAGGATATGCAGGTGCCTTATCCCGTAAGTAGATGTGATATGGCGGATAAGGCCGAGGAAATAATCCACACTATGCGCCCTCAATTTCCTCCCGGTTACGGCGTTTGCGCAAAAAGTGCACGTTGCCGGGCACCCTCTGGAGGACATAACAAAAGTGCTATCCTCGCGTATACGGTAAACAACCGAAGGGGCGTATTCCTTTATGGGCAAAAGATGATAAGCCGGATAAGGGATGGCATCCAAATCTTCTATCATCTCCCTCGGAGGATTCAATATTGTCTCTCCTGCCTGCCGATAACAGATACCCTTGATGCTGGAAAAATCCGTCCGTTTTTGACTTAAAAATTTCACCAGTTCAACAGTCGTAAATTCCCCTTCCCCGGAGATTACGAAATCTATTTCAGGAGTTAACTCCAATGATTCCCTGGGAAGGACGGTTACATGTGCTCCGCCCACCAATATAGGTATGCCCGCAAAATTGCTTTTTAACTCCCGGGCGATCTTCTGTGCCGAATTAAATGTGGGAGTGACTGCGGTTAAGCCGAACAAATCAGGTCCGAATGCCTTTATTTCGCTGATCAATTCCGGTAGTGGCGCATTATGCAGGTTAGGGTCAAAAACCTTAACCTCGCACCCCTCCCTCTCCAATGCGGCCGCCACATAAAGTAGGCCCAAAGGAATAGAGGCGTCCTGCCTGATATTCAGTTTTTTGTAAATCAATAAATACGGAGGATTAATTAGGGCTATTTTCATGGGCTTGACTACTTTTTAATATTTGGTAAATATCAACATCGCTATTTGAATAAACTTTATACATTAATTCCTCATCAAATGACATAAGCCAGACATTTAACTCCCTGCGTTTATCAACCAGGACATAAGATACATTAAATTTATCTCGCATTTCGATAAGTGCGCCTCTATCCTTTTTATCAAAAAATGAACTTAAAAGTATTCGCCGGTCAGCAAAAGGGACATACGCGGGGTCTTGTTTATAAACATTGGCCCACCGATGAAATTGCGGGGTAGGAAACGTCCCTTCTAAAAAAAATCTTCGCTCAGAAAAAGCTGAATAATAAAAATATTTTTCCCGTTCCGAGAATTCCGTATAGTACCATGTTTTCTTTTCCTTCCATAAATCTTGCGTAAAATTTACCGCTATTACCGCGTCACGGGGAGTATTTTCCCGCAGCCATCGCAAACCCTTGAACAAGCCTGCGGATAAAAGCGGTTTCTCTCCGTATCGCTTTACGTAATAATAACGGCTGACCGTAGGAAACGCACATTTCACAACGGTAGTAGTAAGCCCGGAAATAAGCAAAATCAAAACAATAAATTTTGCTGCCAAATTTTTATGCGACTTAGAACCTATTTTAAACAACGCTGTTAAACCTTTAGTCGACATAATCGCCAGCGGAACGCTTCCATAACCAAGAAAACCCCATTCTCCTCCATTGAGCGAGAATAGCATCGCAATAAAAAAAGAACCCAAATATAAGCTCATAAGCCAGACTTCTTCCGTATTAAGATTGAGCTTGCGGTAAATGATAAAAAGCATAAAGCCGAATATGGATAGCGGGGCATAACCGAATATAACAAAACCCGGCAAGCCTACTTTTACCAACCATAATAAACCAGGGAAATATTTATGCGCATAATACATAGCAACAGAATTAATATCGATATCAAAGAGCAGCTTGAAGGGTGTAAACTTAACATAGTTTACATAAATTGACTGCGTATAACTTTTAGTAATGACATACGTGACGCACATCAGGAGAAACAGGATAGCAATAACTTTATCTACATTATGCCGGATAAAGATTTGCCAAGCCAATATACCGGCTATTCCCATAATTAATATAGGCATAAGAACGGACTTTGTGAAAGCAGATGCTGCGATCAACAATATTATAAGTGATATCTTTGCCATGCCGAAATCAGCGCTACCGCGAGTGGCTTCTGCAATCAGTACGATTAAAGCGACAAAGAAAACTATGCCCATAAGAAACCCTGGACTTTGAAAAGCAGACCAGAAAATGTAGTTAAAGAAAAGGTCATCGGCATAAAGCGCGGCTGACCCCATTTTTCTGGCGCTATTAAGGACGAATAATCCCGACAAACTGCCGATAAGCAAAACTAATGAAGCGGTCGCCACCCCTGTGAACTTGCCTATCAATTCTCTGCCTGCCCAACAAAGTACCATCGCCCATAAGAAATATAGTTCGAAGGGAAATAAACGCAACACCACCCTGCTCAGGTCTATGCCGGTTATGCTTGATGCCGTGGCGATATGAATATAAGGCAAGAAATAATACCGCATAGGTTCACCGGAAACGCTCGGATTTTGAAAAGGAAAATTATGCCACTTGACCTCACCGGCCAGGCTTAGATGCCACACCAAATCTTGATAATAAGTGACTCCCTGTGTCTCTGAAGGCAAATAGACCCCGGAAATATTGCAGAACTTTATCACCAAGATAACCCCGATGGAAATAATAATATAAGCCAGCATTTCACTATTCATAATCCTCTCTCTCTCTCTTACGTCCTTAAGCTTAGGGATTACGAAAGGAAACAGACAAAAGCCGATGAGCATCGTCCCGTAAAAAGTTATCCCCTGGCCGAGAAGGGGCCTAAATAAATATACCCATCCCTCCAGAACATAACCCAATGCCCATCCAAGACAGAATTGCCTCAATGCAGTTCCGCGATCTTTTATCAAAACAAGATAAACAACCCAGCCCGGAAACAAGACATAGAAAAAGGAATAACTTAGATATTTAAAACAGTCAAAAAAAGTTATGCCTGATGTTACGGCAATAATCATAAAACCGCAAAGCGCCGATAAAACAAGAATAACATTCTTTATTATATTACTCATAAATAACTCTTCCTGGAGATATACTTTAAACTTTTGCCTCTGACTACCCCTACCAAAAAAGAAAGCGGCTTATAGCGCGACATGGCGTTATTTATCCCGATATCTATCAGCGGACAAGTCTTACAAAGCGGTATCCCATCCCTGCCCTCCTTTAGATGCTGGCGGAATTTCTGGTAACCCTGGCTGTTCCATACTTTTTTAAACGACTCCTTTGATAAGTCTCCGAAAACAACCTGCCCGTCAAAATAAATACAACATGGATAAACTTTGCCATCCCAGGTGACCGAAGCCGTATAATAGGGGAAAAAACACGGACGGTCGCCTGCTATCGAATCTCTTATATCGGTAAATATGGTATTCAAATTCTTGCATACCGAATTAAGTTTAAGCGCATTAGCATAATCAAAGGCCTCTTTCAAATATCTCTCATCTTCTCTGTTCAGGGAATTAGCCATTCTGCCTGCTTCGCCATATGTATACATTTTTGTGAATGTAGGAGGGATACCGAATTCTCTAAGGCAAAACTTAAGCATATCCGTCGCTTCATGTATATTATCCTTATTCAAGGTCATATTAAGGCCTACGATCGGGTAAATTGAATTCCTGCTTTTCTTTAATCCAATCAATGTTTTAATATTTCCAACCACTTTCTCAAAGTCTGTGCCGAAGCGCATTTTCTCCATAAGAATCTTCGTGCAGCTATCAAAGGAAACAAGTAGATGTGAAAGTTGGGCATCGATTAAACTTCGGCTAAGTTCCGCGGTTAAAAGCGTAGCATTGGTGGTTATGCGCACAACCATTTTCTTATTTCGCGCGTACCCCACCATATCTGCGATCCCTGGATGCAAAAGAGGTTCTCCGAATTGCGCCAAAGTAAGAAATACGGGATTTACCTCATCAATTATCTTCCGGTATAAAGCAAAATCCATATTCCCTCTATCCCTGGTTAATAAATCTGTCCTGGGGCAGATCGCGCACCTTAAATTACATTTTGCACTCGACTCTATGCACAGGGCAATCGGATAAAACGACTTCTTTTCGGAGCGGATAATAGATATGCCATTGGATACACACTTCAATAAAAATTTAAAGCTAAAAGGTATCTCCTGGAGGACAGCCTGATATGCAACACTATCCCTGGATAACTTCTTCAAGATATAGTCCGCAACAGGATTCGTAATTTTATTCTTCACTTATTTTATTTACTTTCCTGCCAATATAAGAAAATGAATAAGCAATATTGTGGGCATTCCGGCTATTTGCTAAAAGTAAGTCCATATATTTTAAAGGAAAAAATATAATGATAAAAAGTTGGGATAAAACAGAATAAACCGCCTTACTGTTAAAAGAAAACAAAATTGCCAGATACTCTTTTAGCATACAAACGAGTGCAGAAGTCGGGCCTCCTGAAGGCAGACACTCTACCATGGCAAATCCCGAACTATCCCATAATTTAACAAATCCTTCCATCGTAAAGCGATAATAATCTTTAGGATTGCCGTGATAACTCTGCATAAAAGGCACGGTAGAATAAACTACCCCTCCGTCTTTTAATACACGGTAAATTTCCGATATCATCTTCTGACTGTCTTCGACATGTTCGATAACGTACTCAAGAATGACTAAATCGAAAGACCCGTCCAGAAACGGCATGTTCCTGGCGTCGGCAACAATATCTACGTTCGCAAAGGGTTCGATATCCAAATTAACACATTTATTCCCAAATCTTTTTGTCCCTGAACCAAGATTCAAAATCCCGGCATTTTCAGGCAAGCTTTTCAAGAGCCGTTTGCGGGCCCCATTAGAAATAAAAGCGGGATTAAAAATAAATTCAAAGACCGAGGCGAGCTTCGGGCTACGCCGAATAAAATTCTTCCATCGCACCCTTAGATCGCCGGGATTTAGCTGATCATCCGTATTTTTCATTAGTCAATTATCCTGTATTCGCTAATTCTCTTTTTAAGTTCCTCCCAAATGCCCTTCATGGGCATGCCTGCCAAAAGGCTATCAGTAATAAATCTACCCATATCCAAACAGTGATCGGCATTGTTATAATTGTAGAATCCTATCCGCCCCGAAAGAAGCAGGTTATCGACTGTCTGTAATTCATCATAAATCATCCCCAGGTCCGTTTTATAACCTACGCCATATCTGGGGTAAAACCTTGGGAAACGCCTCACCAGCGAATCTTGCACCCATTCGGGTTTAATCAATCCTATTTTTACTAAATCTACGGCACACTTATCCGCGAGCATCTTATCAGACTGTGTATACAAAATCCCGGACTCGTAATCCGTAAAATCGCAGCATAAAACAGTTTTGCCATTAGGAACCATATCCCTATCCATATTCTTCTGCTCAAAAATACGGCTGAAAACAATATCTTTGCCGGGAAAGAATATCCAATGGTCGTCGATAACCTTCTCTTTATCCAAAAATAAATAAACCAAAATAACCGAACGATATTCTAATTTATTGACCAGGTCCCCGGCATTTTCAATATTCTTCCCGGAGCCTTCAGGAAAAATACTCAATAACTGGTCAAGATGGATTGCCGAAATAACAATATCCGCTTCTACCGTCTTCTTGTTTCCGTTTACATTTAACAGGACCTTGCGAATACTGCCATTTTGCAGTTGAAATGATTCGGCCTTCGTTTCAGTTATGACCGAACCGCCATTCTTTACTATTTCCCGCGCCATTTTATCGGCAAGCGCACCAAAACCGCCTTTGGGATAATAAAAAAACCGGGCATCCGTGGTTGCCTTTTCTTTTTTTAGGCCCAGCGCCCTCGCTAAAACATCCAGTATATTAGCGCTGGGAATCCGCGTTTTGGCTATATCGGCAGAAAGTGTTTCAGGGCTACCCCAAACCTTATCCGCCAAAGGCTTAAAAACAAGTTCATAAAGATTATACCCGAATTTACTTACCACAAAATCTTCATAGCTTTCGATTTTTCTTTTTCGGCCTGTTCTGGCGACCATGCCCTTAAGTGTACTAATCCCGCATTGAAAAAGGTTTTTATGACCCATTTTTAATACCAGATCAGCCATACTTATCGGATAATTAAGATATTGCCCGAAAAGATAAATACCATTTTTCTTTTTGTGCTGTATAGCCTCTTCACCCAGTAACATCTTAAATTCAGCGAGTATGCCGGGAATAACCGAATAAACTTTATGTGCGCCATAATCCAAAAGAAAATCTTTGTGCCGGAATGTCCCGCAAACACCTCCCACCGCAGATTCTTTCTCAACAACCGTAACATCAAACTTACCTGTTCGAGACAACATAAACCCGGCAGAAAGCCCACCCAAACCACCGCCCAATATCACTACCCTCTTCACTAACTCACCTTTCTTTTATCTTCGGCCTGAATAATATTAAAAATAATCTTCTAAATACATATTTAATATCTTTTAATTTAAGCAGGCCTATGATTTTATAAATCCGCTGAGGGTTTAAATAATAAAAGAAAATTACCCTCACTTGAATTTTCTTCAATTCCTTCAGGGTCATGCCGTTAGGCGAATAAGTTATTTCTCCGCTCGAAAAAGAGGGCAAAAAATCATCTCTAATCTCGGCTTTTTGAACTAATTCGTCGTAGAGCGAAGTCCCTGGCAATGGTGTAAAATTCCCGAAAGAGGCAAAATCAAGACCTATTTTATCTGGGAACCTGCCGGTATTGTAATTATCCTTTACTGACTCATTAGGAAAACCTAAAATAAAAAACCCCACTGTCTGAAATCCCGCTCTTTTAGCCAAGGCTACTTTTTCCTTGATCAGCTCGATGGTTATGCCTTTAGAAATATATTTTAAGGTATCTGCAGAAGCAGTTTCTATTCCGAAACCAAGAGAATAAAATCCAACCTTTTTCATAACCGAAAGCATTTCTTCATCCACAGTATCAAGGCGTATCCCGTTGGGCATAGCTATCGATATATCCAGGCTCTCATTCGCTATCCCCTGGCAAATATCGCGTACATGCTTCTTGCTGAACGTAAAGTTATCATCCATAATATGTATTTCTCTGGCCCCGTAATTAACAACCAAATCTTTAATTTCCGCAACAACATGCGCGGGGCTCCGGCTGCGTATCTTTTTTCCGGTATTTAAACCCGAGGCGCAAAAGCGGCAAAGAAACGGGCAGCCCCTTGTTGTTATAATTGTACCGACGGGTGAGCGCCGGTGAAAAAGCCCCATAGGGCTGCCGCCCCTAAGATAACCATCTACGTTTATAATATTTTTATAATCAATGAAATCATACTCATCAATATCGGGATTAAATTTATTCGCGTTAACACAGGTTATGCCGTTATCTCTATAAATCAAGCCCGCGATACGATTGATATCTTCCTTTAGCCGGCCGCTCTGCAAAGACTCTACTAAGGCCGTTAAACCCAATTCCCCATCGCTAATTATGCCAAAATCGGCAGATGGTAAATCCCGGAATATTTTCTCGCGTATGGCATTTACATGAGGCCCTCCCACTACCAAACAAACAGACTTTCCTAATTCGGATTTTATGCGGTTTAAAACTTCGCGTGTAACCAGGACAGCATGCGAAAATACAGTTATCCCTAAAACATCGGGTTTCTCTTCTTTAATCCGCCTGACAAACTTATCCACGCTATGATAACCCAAAACATCACTATCAATAACAACAACTTCGGCATCAGGAATATGTTTTTTTATATAGCTGCCTATATAACCCAAGCCTATTGGGAGTGTCAAAATCATAACGCTTTCCTGCGGCATAGGTGGTTTGGCTAAGACAACCTTCATGTTTCTCTCTTTTTCGCGATAACCAATGTCTGGCCGACCCAGTAGGGAATATTCAAATCCCCCACGCTAAGCATGCGGCTGATATTTTCTCCGATAGCGCCGATAGCCCCGACATAAGCTTTTGAACGGCTAAAAATATAACTTAGCGCTAACTGTTGATAATGAGGTTTAATCTTTAAAACTGAAAAACCGGAATCTCGCAGCATTTTAACCATGGTTTGGCGGGTAAAATAATATAAATGCACCGACAAAAGAAAAACCCACCTTCGTCCCATCATTCGCGCAATCCAGCTTCCTATGTCCGGATAATTAACAACCAATAAACCGTTCTTTTTCAAAACCCTGCGGCATTCGCATAAAACGCTTTTCGGATCTGGCGTATGCTCAAGAACATCCCAAAGAGTCGCCACATCAAAGAAATCCTGCGGATATTTTTGCTCAAAAATCGTCCCCGGCTTAATGTCGACAGCGTAATGTTTCTTTCCCCACTCGCAAAGCCAACGGTTAGGTTCACAGCCATGAATATCCCATCCTCTTTGCTTGGCCACGTGCAAAAAGGAACCACCGGCCGTCCCAATATCCAGGATTTTACCCGGATGGGGATAGAACCTCATAATCCCATCCAAACACTTACCGAAAGTAACTTCCCGCCCCTTTACCTGCGAAACAAAAGTCTCATCACTCCCGTTTCTATACGCATCCAGAATAATATTATGTTTTAAGCGGGGATTAATATAGAGAAAACCACAATTTTTGCAAGCAACCAATTGATCAATTAATAGTTCATCACCAGATGACCTGAACTTTGCGGCATAATCTTTATCCTTCTCCAAGTCATACCTTGGTTCAAAGATTACTTTATATTCGGAATTCCCGCAAAGATTGCAATTAACTTTTTCGAAGTTATCGCTCATTATATTTCTTTTTCTTTTGAGACAGCAAAATAGTTGTTCTTTTTGATAAGCGCGCTAAGTTCTGCAAATCTGGTATTAACCGCGCTTAAAATTAATCCTGTGGCCAGAAACAAAAAGGCGGCAACTCCCAAGATAATCCCGCTGATAAGAAAAACATTCAGCAACCTTGTTAAAGTATACGCATAAATTATTAATAAAAAAGAACAGGCGCCCAATACAATAAAGATAAAAGTAAAGAAATGGTGCGGCTTATGATCCCGTAAAAGCATCGCCATGGTTACCATAATACGGTAGCCATCAGAAAAAGAACTTAATTTCGAAAAACTCCCTTGAGGACGGCACCTATACATAATGGGCACTTCTTTAACAATATATCCATGCTCCAGGGTCTGCAAAGCAAGTTCTGTTTCAATCTCAAAACCCATGGTAATCAAGGGTATATTTTTAGCAACATCTTTAGTAAAAACGCGGTACCCAGAAAGCACATCTTTATATTTCGTCCGGAAAATTAAATTAAGCACGCTGGTGATAAACCAATTGCCAAATTGATGTAGCGGACGGATTGAATTATGATTATTCTCTCCCAGGCGATTGCCTACCACCATGTCAGCCTGGTCTTTCAAAAGAGGCTCGATTAACTTATGCACTTCCTCCGCAGGATAAGTGTCATCGCCATCAACCATAACATAAATATCCGCGTCCAGCTTTTCAAAAATAGACCTCACTACCCATCCTTTACCCTGTTTCTTTTCATGAATGATTTTTGCGCCCTCGGCAACAGCAATTTCTTGCGTCCTGTCAGTGGAATTATTATCAAAAACTACGATCTCTGCCTGCGGCAGTTCTCTTTGAAAACCATTAATTACCCTCTTTATGCTCATTTCCTCATTGTAGCAAGGGATAGCCACTACAATTTTCTTATCCTTATAGCTCATCCTGCCCCCTTCTGAAGTAAAAGACTCATTTGAAACGTCCGGTAAAGAACCATCTCCATTTTTGTCTTAAACGACTTTATAAGAAAACGCAAAACCTGAGTAATAATCTTCGGAAAATGAAACAAAATCTTGTTAAAAAGAAAAACAGCATACAACCCCATCCTCTGGGAATTCAAAAATGAATAATCCCTCCTCCAGACTGGAGAGAAATTTAACTGCGAAAAATTATAGTATCCTTTAAACTCTTTAAACAATTCTGAACCCGGAACCGGAGTAATTATAAAGACCGCGATTTCATCCGCCCCTGCACCCGCCATCTCCTTTGCTATTTTCCGGGTAGCCCTTATCTCATCTTTGCCTTCTCCCGGAAAACCCAGCACAAAGCAAACCTGCGAAAAAATCTTCAGACTGTTCATTTTCTTAACCATATTTACCGCGTGATTAAGGTTAAAAGGCTTATCCATTAATTCTAAAACTTTTTCCGAGCCGCTTTCCGGAGATATCGAAATATAGTTGCATCCGGATTTCGCCATTAACTCAAGCGTTTCTTCATTCTTGATTGTCTCCACTTTTGTCCCTGAAACAAGCTTCCAAATTACCTTAAGCCCCCGCCTTAGGATTTCCCGGCAGATCTCGCGGGTGCGTTCATCTAAAATAGTGGGATTAACATCCTCAACGTGAAACTCGCTTACACCGTAATACCTCTGCATATATTCCATTTCATCAACAATATTCTTGGCTGTCCTTGCAAGCCATTTATGGGCAGAAAAAAATGGCATAAGACAAAAGCGGCAGCCGTATACGCAACCCCGGGAGGTTAAGATCGGCAGGTATTTTTTTGTCTCAAAAGGGCCATGTCCATATTTCAAGTTCCAGTAGTTATCCAAAGGAAAATATTCCCAAGCCGGGAACCCGAGCGCGTCAAGATTGTCAATTCGCTTTTCGGGATACCGGTAGTAGATAATACCGCCTCTTTTGTACCCTAAACCATCGATATCCTCAAGGGTGCCTTTGCCTTCGATTGCCCTGATTAAATCCAATCCCCTTATTTCCGGTTCGCCGGTTAAAATAAAATCTGCGCCATTATTATACAAATCTTCCTGCACCTCTTTTAATGAATAAGATGTAACTGCCTGGGTGTTCTCCATAATCACGGCCTGTGCCTGGGGGAAACGCGCCTTTACCGCTTTTAAAATATTCGTCAAAGCTAAATAATATGTAACATTACTGGCATAAATAAAGATTATCCCGGCATTCACAGGAATGCGGTCAACAACTTCCTGCGTATTTAATCCCTGTATTAAAAAGTTTTCTACAACTGCGGCTTTTTTAGGATTATCTCCGAAAGCATCTATAACCTTAAAGTCATACTCTGCTTTCTTTAAAGCTGCGGCAAAATAAGCCAGGCCGATAGGCATATAGACCACGCCTGTTGTAAATAAATCACTGCGCTGGGCTATAAGATTAGGATTAATCAGAACAATCATCTGGCGGCAATTTTCTCCATTATCCGCGCATACTTCGATAAATCCGAAAGTTCCTGCGGAGTCATGCTGCATACATGGTCAGGGCCGACAAGCCCCTTATTAAGCGTGAAGTGTTTTTCTATAATATTTGCGCCCCTTGCTACGGCAATTAAGGACATCTCTATTCCGATTGTATGGTCACTAAAACCTTGGTAGGGTAATCCAGCAAAAGAGGCCGGCAATTCAATATCAGAATATTCACACGGATACTTAGGCACACAGTACAAATACCTGGCATTTTTATCCTTATAAGGGACACCCTTGCCTTTCCAGAATCCCAGCGAAATAAAAGTCTCTTTACCAGTCTTTAGTATCTCCCGGCAAAGCTCTTTATCCTGAACAGAACGGCTGGCTATTTTATGCCGTCTGACCCCTAAAGATTCAATCCATCCAAATCTCTCTAAATCAAAAACCGAAGCCATAAATTCAATCCCTTCTTCGTCAGACCATCTCTTTAAAACTTTTGCCTGCGCAAAATTGAACTGGACGCTTAAGGCGAACTCATAATTCTTCTTGTCCGGATAAGTACCTTTTGGCCCGAAAATTTTATCCGGGTCATAAAATTGGAATTTGGCGATATCTGCCCCGCAAAGTTTAGCCTGCCTTATAAGCTCATGCGCCAGGTTAATATTCCCATTGTGATTAATGCCGATTTCCGCAATTATAATCATATTAAACCTTCCTTCCTCCTGGCTTTATAAATATCTTCAGCGATTTTAAAATCCTCTTCCGTGTCGATATCGATTAATTCCACCCTATCATTTATTTCAATGAATTCAACCTCTTTCCAATCCCAATACCTGCCGTTTTTAAAAAAATAGTCCTTATTGAAAAAGTAAAGCGCATGGGCAAATTCATATACAGGCTCAATGGCCTTTGTATTGATTGTCTTCATGGATAAATCAAAATTTAAGGGCTTGCGATCGGCATTTATAAAAAAGTTTCTCCGCATTACTACCGAAAATGCCGGGTGATATCCGCCATCTCTGCATGCAGAAAGAAAGTTTTTGATTGTTTCCACCTTCAAAAATGGCAAGCAGCCATTAACAATAAGCAAATATTCAAAATCTACTGCCTTTAGAAAAGAAAGTATATCTGTTATAGGGCCGTCTATAGTTATGGATTTCTTATCCCGCTTAATAAACCTTACTCCGGCCTCCCTGCTTTTCTCCTCAAATTCAGGTTCAAATCCGGCAAAAAATGCCTCATCCTTAAAATATGCCAATTTTTTTAAAACGATGTTCGTCAACGTAGTATCGCCGAAAGGCCTCAGCATCTTATTCGGGCACCTCTGACTCTGTTTCCTGGCAAAAGAAAATACACCTATTTTATTCATTCAAAAACTCCTTAAAAGTAATATTGCGTATGCCGGGGATAGGCTGCGCAAATTCAAATGGCTCAAAAACATTGGTAAACTCAATTTTCCCGTAACGCATGATTTTTTCCATATCTTCAAATTCATATGGAGGGCGCATAAATTTCTTTTTATTTTCCTTAAAACACGGGCTGAAAACGGATATAGCCTTTTTAAAAAACCTGGCAAAGTGCCGGATACTTCTAAAGGTATATAACGAGGAATATTCCATGCTGCCCATCATCGACATATCCATCCCGACAAAATATATCTTTTCAAACCCCATATAAGCTTCAAGAGGTAATAAGGCTATAGCCGCTGAATTTAAATGGTTAAAACTATTCAGGACCAAACAACCATCTTCCTCAAGAGGCTGATAATATCTTTCCAATGAAAAATCTCCATCTGAATACTTATCGTCATAATAAAAGAGGTCATTTTTAAATCCATCCAATGCCTTTTTTGATCTTAAATGTGTGATTACCGCAGTACCGGAAATTTTACTAAACAGGTCGAATGGCGAATTCTTTAATTTTATCTCCGGCTTCCAGCGGTACCTTTTATGCGGGCCTCGATGGGGAAGATATACTTCAAAATAATCATTAAAGTTGCTTTTGAAATAGCAGTACTCTTCGGCATATTCCGGCTTTAAAAGCCCGGTCAAATCGATATCGGCAAGAAATGACTGCAAGATAACATGCTGGAAAGAATTCGTCTGGCATTTCTCCGGGAAAAAGGCCAGATAGAAATCGGGCTTGAGATTAAAATTTAAGAACCGTGTTGTAAGCGATTTTGCCTCTAAAAATACAGTGTAGCGATCTTTATCTACCATACCTAAATTAAAACCATTCTCCAGGATGGACGGACCGCCCATAATATTCAAAGCCGCCCTACCTTTATATTTATTTTTCAGACGTATCATAAATTTTTCTATCTAAAATAAAGTTCGCACAACATGTTCTTTAGATAATTCAAGTCTTTATTCAATCTTTTTATTTTAATAAAATCGCCGTCCGCAACCACATTAAGCATCCCCCGGTAATACCAATTTAAATAATGGGCCATACCGTCTGCGTTATCCTCCCGTTCATAGGTAAAGAAATTCTTGCGCACGCGATGTATGCCATCAAAAAACCACTTATCGTATCCTAACCATGATGGCAAGAACCCCCAGATTATTTCAAGCGCGGATCCGGAAAAAGGAAGTTCAAGAACATCGTATATCTTAAATTCTTCAATCTTCCCTGAAAATGATTCGAGAAACTTCCGGCTTAATAAATGCTGACAGGAGCAGCCAAACCACTCAGGGCCATTTTCCAAATGATACCTCACCCCATTTTCTTCTTTAAAACCTACCAGCTCCGTTAATCTGCGCTTTTTGGTATTTACAACAATATACGGTATTACGGGAAAAACCGCCTTACGCCCGGAACGCACACTTTCTGCCGAACGGAATTGTTCATATTTTTTTACGGCAAAATCAAATATACGCAAATTATTCCGGAATAATCCGGGAGTGAACAAGCCTTTTTCCCTGGCCCTATATGTCATTTCATATATCTTATTTCTAAGGTTAGTTAAAAACCAATATTCTCTCCCCATGTCCGGGGTATGGTTTTGAGTCTCAATTTGAATGTCTGAACTCCATTTTTCATAGAGGGCGTCAAAATTTTTATCCCTACGAAAAATCCCGAATGTATCTGCAATCATCCTGTCATGGAATATGTCCATTTCTAAACCAGACGCATTTCTGCGGTTTAAATTCGTAACCAGTTCCCTGGGAAGACGCTGCTTTTCATGCCCGGAAGAAATAAAGTTTACTCCATTATTAACAGAAAAACTAACCGCAGATTCAAGAACATGCGAAGAAGTAAAAACACTCCCTTCCTGGATAAAAAATACGCGCTCATAATTTTTCCACAAGCCGGTCTTTATAAATTTATACCAGGCCCCGGAATCCAACGCATGGTCATTTTCGAATTCAAGATTAACAACATTATGCCCTTTCACCTTACAGACATCATTAACCCGGGCATCCTCATCGCTCAGCTGCGGATTGACGCCGCATCTTATCGCTATCCTGCGGTATTCATCATAACTGCGTTTACCTTCGCAAGAACCATTGCCTTTCTGGTAAATAAAAAACAGGTCCATGTTTCGATAACCTTGTGCCAGAGTAGAAATTAAGGTAGACATTATCAGCCAAGGCTTATGATGCACGCAGAAAACAAGCGCGAGTTTATTTTTCATATTATTCATAATCACAGCAGCAGATCAAAAATTCGCTTACTGGAATTGTAATCATCGAAGCCAATATAGTCTTTTATATACATTGACCGCTTATCCGCACTAATAGTAAAATCCTTCAAATCCCTCACTGCCAGTTCCGAGATAACTTGCTCGGCCGTCATACATTGGCTCACTCCTGCATAGTTAAAGACCGAGGGTGATTTATCCGAAAAGAAAAACTTTCCTTTATCGTCGGGAAAAAATGATGCATCGGGAAGAATATTAAGATGGTAAACATTGGAAAATGCTGCGCTCAAAACCGAAAAACTATAATAAGATACTACCAGCACCGCCAAAGAAAGCAGCTCTTTCAATACGGGGGGATTATTATGAGTTTCATCGTCAATCACAAAAAGATCGGAATTTTTTTTAATATATTCGGACACGGGAAATTTTAATCTGGGCTTAATAACCAGAAAGAGGTCATTCTTACGGGCGAAGTGCCTTATCGCTTTAAAAACTTTATTCTCATTAATTCCTCTCCGCCACCAGCTAAATGCTGCGGGATCCCTTAAAATATGATAAAGATCCTTGGCATCCAGCAGTCTCTTCTTGAAAAAGGAGTTTTTCTTACCATGATCCAAGAACCCTTCCTTGGTCGCGAACGTATTTATACCCAAACCGGCAAAAGCCTTTTCCCAGGCCGATTGGGGATTCCAATTTTGATAAGGAAAAGGCAAGTATAACAAAATTTTCTTACCCGCAGGAATTCCGTATTTTCGCCGGATCGATTCCGGCTCCCCTAAATCTTTAAAAGAATCAAACTCCGGCTGCCCGACCACTTTTATCGTAAGATTATCGAATGCATCCCGGTTTCCCTGTCTGGAAAATCTGCCAAGAAAATCTCTCCCCATGTTCACCCATTTATCCGTAAAGACAGCAAAGATGACTTTGGAAAGGCGATACGGCTTTTCACTGTTGGCAAACTCAAAAAAATCATCTACCGCGTGCTGAAGTGCAATCCATTGGAAATTAAATTCGCAAACCGTTTCTCCTTTCCAATACATAAAAGGCTGATGCAGAGAAAACACGACATCGCCCTTATCAAGCCCTTTCAATGCAACCTGTAGCTCTGCGTTATCGAAAAACATCTTATCACTTTTAAAAATCCTTGTTTTGACTATATTGCCGGAGAATTTAGGCACATATTCAATATACGGAAAAACGCGCCCCTTTGAAGACTTTTTAGGATGAGCATAATCATGCCAGGACTCAACGTCATACCCTCTCAAAAAAGCCTCTTTTATTAAAGGCGTATAATAACGGTAGTACATTATTTTATGAACAAGAAAAATTGCACGTTTCATTCCTTTATGTATTCTAAGCGAATAGGCATGGCTTTTTTAATATCGCAGGCGGCCTTACGCCCCAATAACCCTTTTAAATATTTCGGGGGCAATCCATGAACCGGACGTATAGAACGAATATTTTCAAGCGTTAACCTCTCGCCTTTTCTGATATCTCTCGCGCAAAAAAGCGACCGCCGAAAGATTTTATTTTGCCTTTCCCTGCGGCTTAATTTAAAGGTTGCCTCGCCCAGAGAATCCTCAGCAATGCGCACATTCTCAACAAGCGCCATTAATTCTTGCGGCTCAAGCGAAAAAAAACTGTCCGGGGTCTTAATTTTCCGGGAAAGGGTAAAATGTTTTTCGATTATCCGCGCCCCCTGGGCAACGGCCGCAACTGCGGCGGCAATGCCCAGGGTATGGTCCGATAATCCTACCGGAAGTTTGAATAATTTTGCCATATACGGTATTGCCCGTAAATTCATCGCTTTTGGCTCTGCCGGGTAATCACTCACGCACTTTAACAGCATTATATCTTTTCCCCCGGCTCTTTTTGCTGCGCTTACCGCTTCTCTTATCTCGTTAAGGCTGGCCATCCCGGTTGAAAGTATTAAGGGTTTATGCGTCTTTGCCGCGTATTCGATCAAGGGTATATCCACCAATTCGAAGGAAGCGATCTTATGCAGGGGCACTTCCAGGTCTTCCAGAAAATCCACGGAGGTCCTATCGAAAGCAGTCGAAAAAAATACAATTCCCTGGGAATCCGCGGTTTTTTTCAGCTTTTTAAACCAGTCCCAGGGCGTATAGGCCTTCTCGTATAATTGATATAAGGTTTGGCTTCCCCATTTGCCGTGCTTTATCCGGAAATATTTATTATCCGCATCAAGAGTCAAAGTGTCCGGGGTATAAGTCTGGAATTTTACCGCGTCAACCCCGCATTTTGCGGCCTCCCTGATCATCTGTATCGCGCGTTTTAAACTCTGCCCGTGGTTAGCCGATATTTCCGCGATGACAAATACCTTATTCCCTAATTTAAATTTGCTCGCCATAAGTTTTAGCTAAATTTATAGACGTATGATAAATAACCATCAACATTATTATTCGTGCCGGCAACATAGCCGGCTTTTGCGAAAGCCTCTTGCGAAACAAAATTATCCCTTTCTATGTTGGCAATGATTTCCGGAAATTTATTTTTTTTCTCTTCGATGAACTTAGTGGTACCCGAGCGGATTAATTTAGCACCGAGGCCCCTGCCGAAGAAATCCGGATTAAGATTGACATTAACTATAACCCTGGATTTACCCTCATCGAATCTGATGACCCCCACTTTATTCTTTCCTTGCTTGGCAATATACATTTTTATGCGAGGGCTATTACTGACCCTGGCGAACCATTCCTTGTGTGCCTTAAGGCCTATTTTCGTTTTATTGAAACACCGCCTTCTTACCTCGGGGTGGTTGCGCCATTTCCAAATGTCAAGCACGTCTTTTCCGGTAGGCTTCTCAAGAATCAGCCTGTTCTTCGCTTCTTTTAAAAGAAACATTGCAATCCTTGCCGCACCTTTACCGTCTATTGTGCGCTGCCCGACTATACTCCTTCTATTACGCTGCCGGTAATCGCATAAAGATGCAATGGCGCGGCTTAACCTTACGAATAAATCCTTCTGGCTAAACCATCCAACGTATTCAATAAAACCATTCTTCTGCCAGCACTTCAAGTTATATAATTGATTATCCGCAAAACAAATTCCTATGGTCGGAACACCGGTCCTGGCCAACTCATAGGTAGTCTGGCCTCCGGAAGAAACGCATAAATCTGCCTGCAACATAAGCCGCCTCATCTTTTCCGCCTTTAAGGGTTTTACCTTTTGACTAACAGTCGTAAGATTAAAATCATAATCTGACAGGAAACCCGTAATCTTTCTTATGAACTTCTCCCGGTTCATCCCGCCGAAAGTAATCAAAATATTGCTGATTTTTTTGTTTATTCTTTTTCTTCGAAACCGCAGAAACTCTTTCCGCAAGATTACGTATTCAGCACCGATAAGATATTTTATTCCCTTGTTCTTTTTATATCCCGGGCCGGTTTTATCGCAAACCGAAGGGTTAATAATAACATCGGCGGGGTAATCCAGCCGGTTGTAGTCATCAATAACAGCGACCAAAGGCCTATTTGCCAAAGAAGCGATTTTTTTGTAAAACGACTCCGGAACTAAATAAGAATCAACAATCACAATAGAGCTGCCCTTAATCAATTCCATAACTTTGCCGTTTTTTTTCACCCAATCCATGGCCGTGAAATCTGCATTATTGCATTTCAGGAAACTTTTGGCATGTCTATCGGCGTTTATAACAAATTTCAGCTCGGAATGAGGCTCCTCCCTCCGCAATGCATAGGCCAAAGCCAGGCACCTGGACAGATGCCCGAATCCTCTATTCCTGCCTCCTTCGGTCAAAATTAAAATCTTCATCTCTACAGCCTTACGGGTATGTCGTCTTTATGCATCTCTTCTTTGCATAGTTGAGGCGTAATACTGGTAAAATGAAATATGCTTGCTGCCGCAACTGCCGAAGCTCCGGCCTTTATTGCCTTACTGCAATCCGCAGGGCTGGCGGCGCCTCCGGCAACAATGAGCGGAATACTCATAAGCGAGGAAACATAATTGATCAATCCCAGGTCATAGCCGGACATAAGGCCATCTAGGTCCGCGTTATTAAGCAGTATCTCGCCCACTCCGGAATCTATCAAAAATTTCAAAGCATCCTCCAGGGAGAAATTTATCGTCCTCCCTGAATGCGAATAAAGCTCATATTTTTGGACCTGGCCCTTTTTGACATCAATTGAAGCTACGATACATTGACTGCCGAATACCGAAACTGCTTCTTTGGCAAATGCCGGTTTTTCAAAAAGTACGGAATTTAAAGATACTTTATCTGCACCTGCCTCAAGGGCCCTGGCAATATCCGCACAGGTCTTTATCCCCCCTCCTACCGTCAGCGGCATAAAACACTCAGAGGCTACGGCGTTAACTGTATGCAGGTCAATCCCCCGGTTCTCTTTGGATGCATCTATATCAAGCAAGATTAATTCATCAACATTACGCGAATTATAGACCCTGGCTACTACGATGGGATTCCCTAAATTCCGGCGCACGTCAAATTTGATTGTTTTAAGTACGGAATACCCATCCAAAAGGACTATCGGTATGACCCGGTGGCGTAACATTAAAATCTGCCCTCACAAAAATTTTTGAGCAATTTCAAACCCGGTTCCTGACTCTTTTCGGGATGAAACTGCACGCCCAATATATGGCCCTTTTGTACGGCCGCCAGGAAATCTACCCCGTAGTTGCTAAAAGCGGACGTAACCGGTTCATCGGTTATCATTTCATAGCTATGCACAAAATAAAAACAGGAGTTATCGTTAATGGAACTAAACACCTTAAAGTCCCCAAAACGCACATCATTCCAACCTATATGGGGAAGGCGCAGGCCGTGTTGAGAAGCCCGGTGGCGCAAAACTCTTCCCTTAATAAAGCCCAGACCTTCTGTGCCGCCGCCCTCCTCTCCAAAACCGGCAAAAAGCTGCATGCCGAGGCATATCCCCAGGATGGGAACCTTATCCCCCAGGACCTTATCCTTCAGGAGCTTATCCAGACCTAACGCCTTCAAGCGCGCTGCCACTTCAAAGAAATTTCCCACCCCGGGGAAAATCAATTTTTCCGATTTGCTGACATCCCCGGGATTATCGGATACTGCATGGGGTATCTTTAAATACTTCAATGCCCGGCTTACGCTGGCGATATTGCCTGTCCCCAAATTAATAACCGTAATCAATTTTTGTCACATCTCCGTTCTTATCTTTAACCAGTTTTCCGTCTTTGTCGACAAGAAAAATCTTCTTATTCGTAAACCGGTCCAAAGTCTTAAAGAATTCTTCTTTACTACAGCCTATAAATTTTAGGAAATCCGGGATGTATTTCCAGGGAATTTTACCCTCATACTCCCGGACCAGCTTTATAGCTTTATCGCGCGTAATCCTGCCGTTTCTTATCTCAATGCAAAGCTGGTCGGTAGCCCTTCCGTAACCGTATTTTAAAAATTTCATATAATCATGCAACCCGGCCACCCACTTGCAATCCAAGTTTTCAAAATTATAGTACGCACCTTCTACCGGGCCGTCCGGATTAGGATTCCAGCCCATCTTAATCATCTTATCGCCGTGTTCGTAGGCATCCCATTTAAGATAATAGCCGAGGAACAATCCGGTGACTCCCACATCTTTCAACTCTTTATCGGAAGGATACTCAAAGGCAAGCAGGTCTTTTTTATCAAAACCTTCGTGGTATAAATCGGATATCCGGTATCCGTACATCTGGAATTGCTCCAGCCAGTTCCGGTCCAAATAGTTATTACCCCTTTTAGAGGCCGGACCGCCGTATTCAAGCTGGGAATTTTCGCCCCAGATAAGAAGGGGAATTTTATATTGCACGGAAACCCTGGGAGGCGCGGTAAATATGCCGATATGCTCTGGCCAGCAGGAATCTCCCAGGTCAAAAAAACCCTTTCTGACCATCTGCCGGTAAATCTTGCGGTTAGCGCCCACCTGCACAATATCAAAACCCAGGTCGCGCAGGAAAAGAATATTCTTCAGCCCCACTTCGGTCATTTCGCAGGGAATAAAATTAACGCAGAGAGGATTCATCCCGAATTCATACTTCATTGTGTATGCCTGGTAACAACTGTCTTTACCTCCACTGACCGGGATAATACAATCCCACCAACTCCCATCTTTATTGCGGTAGCGTTCCAGAATCTCTTCAAATTCTTTGCGCCTCGCCTTCCAGTCTATCTCCGTATGTTTCCTCTCCGCAGAACGGCAGGCATCACATACCCCTTCGCTATCGAATACCTGCTCCGGGCGCGTATCAGGCATAATGCATTTCTGGCAATACTTCATTGCTTAAGTCTCCATTTCTTATTTTTTAAAATAGAATTTTACCAGCCTAAAACTCTCTTTATCGTCAACTTCAATGGTATACTCTCTCTCCTGGATTATCCCGGCGATTTTCTTGCCCATAAAAACATGGGCTCCGGTTTTGCCTTTTGTATTCATAAGCACTGCTGTGCGTATCGCTACAATTGCCCCGTCCAGAAGATACATCGGCTCTACATCCTGCCGGCGGTATTTAACAGCGCCCTTAAACAGCGGAAGAAGAAACCCTTTTTTATCCCTGCGTTTCATCCACTGCGGTAATTGGGTAACCGGGTATACGGTCACTGCGCTATCAGCCTTACTGCTTATTAATTTCCGCACAACGTTATCAACCTGCCTTTTTTTGCGGATGGGGATATTTGCCTGTAACCACACAATGATATCGGCAAAATAACCTTCGGTATTTTTCAGGTATTCCACCGCATGCCTTAACGCCAGCTCTATCGGCGCGGAATCCGTGGCATACTCCGCCGGCCTCTTTATAACCTGGACAGAGTATCTTTGCGCCGCGCTAGCTATTTTTTCATCATCAGTTGAAACTACAATTTTATTTACCAGCTTCGACTCCTGCGCCGCCCTAATCGCATAATAAATAAGCGGCTTGCCGAAAAGCGGCAGAATATTCTTGTTTTTTAAACCCTTACTTCCTCCCCTTGCCGGTATGATACAGAGTGCCTTCATATTTTTATTATTCCATCTCAACGTGTTTTATTTTATTCCAAGCCTTCAACTCTTCAATCATGTACGACTGTATCGCATATAATTCCTGGTCGGTAAAATCCGTAAAATTCACCCTTACTTTTTCTCCCTGTTCCCCTAAACCCAGAATGTATTCCTCTTCATCCTGTATCTTGCCCTGCCCTGAAGCCATACGGTAAAGTTCCGTGCCCGGATAAGGGGTCAAAAAGAAGATAACCTCGGGTGCCAACTCTAGCTCCTTGCAAAAGTCAATAGTCTCCTGAATGGTCTCCTTTGTTTCTCCTGGATAACCGATCATAAACGAACAATCTGCCCAGCCCAGATATTTTCTGGTCAGGCGAATAGCCTTCTTGGCCTGCTCAACGCTAACCTGTTTGTTTATAATATCCAGCATCTTCTGGCTTCCGGATTCAATGCCATAGCCGATAAGAACGCACCCGCTATCAGCCATCGTCCTAATCAAATCTTCGGTCATAAGGTTTACCCTGCCGGCGCAGCCCCAGGTTATTTTTTTACTCACCGTTTTGCTGAATGACTTCAATAAACGGCAAAACTGGTGAACAAATTCTCTATTCATCACAAATTCATCATCAATAAAATGAAAATATGTAACCTTATATTTTTCATAAAGGGTCTTGATTTCCTCGAGGATATTTCCGGGGGACCTGTGCCGGTGCCCCATTCCCATAAAATCATGGTAGCAATAAATACACCGATACGGACAACCCCTGGTAGCAAACAGGTTAATGGACAGCTGCCAGCTTCCCTGCGCTGAGCCGTCAATCCATTTATTCCGGTTCGGCGCGCCGACAGGGTTCTTAAGATATATATCCATAGGGAAAAGGTCCCATGCCGGCAAAGGAATACTATCCAGGTCTTCAATAGGAGGGCGTTTGCCGGTGATGATTATCTTGCCGTCGGCATCCTTATATTGTATGCCTTTAACTTTAGACAAATCCGCTTTATCCTGTAAAACTGTTATCAATTCGCGTACAGTCTCTTCTCCTTCGCCGATGCAGACTATATCCGCCTGATTTTTCCCCAAAATGATATGCGGTATAGACGTCCCTACGCTACCGCCTATAATAATTTTCTTGTGCGGGTGATATTTCTTTAGCAAAAAAATGAGCCATTTAACATATTTATACGTAGTGACAATGCCGCCTATCCCGACCACATCAAATTCTGTATTTTTAATTTTTTGTTCCACCTTTGCCCTATCCCACCTGTAAGCATTAATATCCAGGACTTTAACCTCATGTCCATCCCGAAGCAGGACCGAAGATATGTAACCCAACCCCGCAGGGAAAACATTCGGCTTGGCCCATTCGCGGATAGGCGGATTTATCAGCAGGATTTTCATACGGACAATTCCTTTACTTTCGATATTACATATTTTATTTCCGGGACCGTTAACCCGGGGAAAAGCGGAAGCGTAACTGCCAGGCTATAATATTTTTCTGCCAGGGGGCATTTAACGCCTTTATAATCCGGAAGATTGCTATAATAGGGGTGCCGGTAAACCGGAATATAATGGACTTGCGCTAGAATACCTGAATTGCGCAAACCTTCATAAACCTTTTTTTGCATTGCGGAATTCTTTAGCCGCAGGCAATAAATATGCCAGGAAGAATGAACATATTCTTTTTCTACAGGAAGAACCAGCCCGGATACCATTTTTAATGCCTCGTTGTAGATATCGCGTATTTCTCTACGCCTCTTTATAAAACTATCCAATTTTTTCAGTTGGCTTAGGCCCAATGCGCACTGAAAATCCGTGATGCGGTAATTAAAACCCAATTCCTGCATTTCGTAATGCCAAAACCCGGCGCCTTTCTTCTTAAACTTATTGAAATCTTTAGTTATTCCGTGCGCCCGCAGGCCTAAAAGCTTTTCATAAAAACTCTTGCTATTGGTCAATACCGCGCCGCCTTCGCCGGTAGTAATGCTTTTAACCGGATGAAAGCTAAATACGGTCATATCCGAATATTTACAGGCACCGATTTTTGAGCCCTTATATTCCGCGCCAAGGGCATGACAGGCATCCTCAATCACCGCCAGGTTATATTTCCGGGCAATACCGCCTATCTCCTCCATATCGCAGGGATGTCCGGCAAAATGCACCGGCATCAATGCCCTTGTCTTGCCCGATATTTTCTTTCTTATTTCCAAGGGGTTAATATTTACAGTATCTTCCTGTATATCCGAAAACACTGGTTTGCCGCCGCAATATAAAACCGAGTTTGCCGAAGCCGCAAACGTTATAGGCGAAATTATTACCTCATCGCGATGGCCGATGCCGGCTGAAAGACATGCAATATGTAAAGCTGCAGTTCCGCTGGATACGGCTACGGCATATTTGGCTCCGGTATATTTACAAAGAGCGTCCTCAAATTCCTTTATCTTCGGCCCCTGGGTAAGCCAATCAGATTTCAAAATCTTTACGACTTCTCTGATATCGGCGGTATCGATAGCCTGCCTGCCGTAAGGAATAGGCCTCATCTTTATTCCTTTATTATTGCACACAGCTCTCTACCGGAAAGCCAATGTGAATTAGAATCGCTTGTGTACCTAAAACCGTCAGGGAGCTTCTTTCCTGACTTATGATTCCCTCGGCACCACCAGGAATGCTCGGGGGTAATGATAAAATTTTTTGCGAACTCCACGGCATGCCTGGATTCATCTTCCGTGAGCAGGCATTCATGGATCTTTTCTCCCGGCCTGATGCCCGTATATTTAATTTTGCAACCGGGGGCAAGCGCATCCGCCAAATCCACGATTTTTGTGCTCGGGCATTTCGGCACGAATATTTCTCCGCCGTGCATTTCCTCAATACACCTGATGACGAATTCAACGCCTTGCTTTAAGGTAAGCCAAAAACGGGTCATTCTCTTATCCGTAACCGTAACTGTCCCGGTTGAACTCTGCTTCTTAAACAACGGTATTACGCTACCCCTGCTGCCGACAACATTACCGTACCTTACGCAGGACATCTTGGTTTTCCGCTTGGGGCCGACATACGAATTGGCGGCAATAAATAATTTTTCCATGCACATTTTGGTTGCCCCGTATAAATTTACCGGATTAACCGCCTTATCCGTACTGATAGCCATAACCTTGGCTACATTATGGTCGATAGCGGCATTAATGACATTTTGTGCCCCCAGGATATTGGTTTTGATCGCTTCAAACGGATTGTACTCGCAAGAGGGCACCTGTTTCAGGGCGGCGGCATGGACCACGATGTCGACACCATCCATAGCCCGCTCAACCCTTTCTTTATCCCTGACGTCTCCGATAAAAAATCTTAAGTACCGGTTACCATCAAACTTCTTATCCATCTCATACTGTTTCAACTCATCTCGGCTAAAAATCCTTATAGCTTTTGGCTTATATTTAGCAAGCATGATCTCGACGAATTTGTGCCCGAACGAGCCTGTGCCACCGGTGAGAAGTATAGTCTTATCTTTCCAGTAATCCACAATTTCCTCCTTTTATTATTGATCCAGACAATAACGCCTGTCTTTTTCAAATACAGCATATACGAATTGCGCAAACAGCGATAAAGGCACAAAGTGGCGGCAGGAAAAAAAACCGATTTTTGGTTTAAAAATATTTGCCAACTGCCTGTCCCCCTTAATGATCGAGTAAAAAAACAGGTGTGATACCCGCAGCCTGCATTTTTTTGCAATGTGCCTGATCTCGGAAAATGTCAGGAAATGATGCGAACTGAAATTATTCCGGTCAGCCCAAAACTTCTTCCTGGAATAATACTTTATATATTTAAGGCAGAGTTGGGTGATCCGGGATATTCCATGCCTCGGCTCAATTAAAAGGATGCAGCCGTTCTCCGATAGATGAGAAACACATTTCTGCATAAATTCGGTCCGATTCGGGATATGGTGTATAGAATTAATAAATACTATCATGTCAAACTTCCGCTTAAACTCGGTTCTTAAGAAATCCCCGCAAATTAATTCAGATTTTACGCGGTCATCCGCACGAATGACTTCTTTGGCGATATACTCGATAAAAGGTTTCACAATATCGATAGCCGTATAATTTATCAAATTCGGGGAATCCAAAAACAGCCTAGCATAAAATCCGTTCCCCGGTCCAATCTCTAACACAGATGAAGGAGAATAGCTGCCGATAGCCCAACTGACGATCCTGCCTTCCTTAGTTTCGCCGGCAGGGATGAATCTCATATGGTCACGGTCATAACTCCCTGGGTTTGCATATTGGGCATTATTATGCAAACGCGTAGACTCCAGCAATGCGGCCTTTTCATCAGTAGCCAACAAACGCCACATCAAATGATTCGGCAGCATAAAATAGAGAAATACCCCCAGGTGGCTGTTAAGCAATTTTAGCCTCCTCTCTGGCGGCAAGCTCTTCCAATTCACGTTTTATCAAATTGTATTCGCTTTCCTTAATTTTCAAAAAGTGCTGCATAAGCTGCAGCTTGTGCTGGAGTCCTTGCTTTGTGAGGATATAATTTATTTTGCGTAGTTTACCTGGATGATTTGAAAAATTTTTAACCTCGATTAAGCCTTTTTTGATAAGTTCTCTGAGGAGGTAATTAGTTTTGCCCAAAGAAATGCCCAGATTTTGCGAAATTGCTCGCTGAGTAATCTTTGGGTTAGATTCTATCTCCTTGATAATAAAAAGGATATCTTCTTTTTGAGGTTGTTCAATCATTGAACTATTTTAGCATAAAAAAAACGGAAAATCAAGGTCATATTCTCTGTATGTAAAAGCAAGATAGAAATTTCATATTTTTAGCAAAATAGAAATTTCATATTTTAAAGAGCGCCTACCAGAGTTTCTTCTTTCTCTTCAAAGTCTAAGGAAGTCGGTAATCTAAAGTTCCTCCAGGGATGATCCTTAGGAGGAATGTATTTCTTTCTTAGGTTTTTAAAAGGTTCTTTTGGTTTTGGTGCCCCATTTAAACACGGCATAACTATGCTTAATTCCAGGCTGTTACCTTCCATTCTTCTGCACCGCCTTTTGAAAAACCAGCAAAATACTGTGTCCGGCGAACAATGATGTCGATAAATCTAAACACTTTAGAAAAAACTTAACGAAAATATCATTTCCGCAATACGAATACAACTTCTGAAGGACCGGCCTGAATAAAACTATTTCGTTTTTAAGACCCTTTATGCCGTCAATCGGGGATGCCTCTTTTAATATAAAACCCCTGGCCTGAAAATCTCTTATGACACGTTGCGCATTTAATGCAAACTGGTAAAAATCATCTCTAGATTTATCCTCATACAAAGGATAAAAACCGATCATCGCTTTCAGCCGTCTCAATATAGACATATAGGGAAAAACCAGAAATAAATAGCCTCCGTCTTTGATAACCCTGTGCATCTCGGATAATATTTCGCCATACCCTCCTTGAAAATGCTCAATTACCCCCCAGGACCAATATCCCGAAAAATAGCCATTCTCAAAAGGCAGCTGCCTTACGTCCGCAAACCTGACTTCAATTTCCGGAACAAATTTTTGCAAAGACTTGACTGTTTCCGCAGCATAATCAACACCAATACATTTGTATCCGCTATTCACCAGAGATGCGATATTAAATCCATTGCCGCAGCCACCCTCAAGGATAATGCCATCTGAAGGCTTTAGGTACTTTCTGGTCACCGTGCTGACAAAGGTATTTTTTTTTGCAAGTAACCGGGCGCGTATGTCTTTATTAATATTCCAGTGATTATCCCAAAAGACAGGCGTTGCCTTTAGCTCGGCGAAAATTAATTGATTCCGGGCAGAGTCGAAATATTTCATTATCTTTTATACGGTTTTGCCGACCTTTATCGTAAAATACTTTATGGTGCGGTTAAGCCCTTCTTCCAATGATATTTTTGGCTGCCAGTTAAGCATGGCCCTGGCCTTTGTAATGTCAGGGCGGCGCTGTTTGGGGTCGTCTTCGGGAAGCGGCAGGAATTTAATCTTTGATTTTGAGCCGGTTAATGTAATTACCTTATTTGCTAATTCAAGTACTGTAAATTCAAAAGGGGTGCCCAGATTCAACGGCCCGGGATAATCAACTTCCATAAATTTGGTTATACCTTCAATCAAGTCGTCAACGTAACAAAAAGAACGCGTCTGCAGGCCATTGCCGTAAATGGTCAGCTCCTGGTTTGTTAATGCATGGCAGATGAAATTTGAAACTACCCGCCCGTCATCAACGCGCATATATGGTCCATACGTATTAAATATCCTTATTACCCTTACATTGATGCCGTTCTGGCGGTAATATGCGAAGGTTAAAGCCTCTGCCGCACGTTTTGCCTCATCGTAACAAGAACGCGGCCCGATAGGATTAACGTTGCCCCAATATTCTTCCGGCTGGGGCGTAACTAACGGATCGCCATAAATTTCCGAGGTAGATGCCAGGAAAAACTTCGCCTTCTTTGCTTTGCATATTCCGAGGCAATTATACGTCCCAAGTAAACCGACTTTCAGGGTCTTTATAGGGTATTTTAAATAATCTTTCGGAGAGGCCGGCGAAGCAAAATGCATTACCCAGTCCAATTCTCCGTCTATAAGCAATGATTCGGATATATCATGCGTTCTAACCGAAAACTTGGGGTTATTCAATAAATCGCGAATATTTCCTTCATCGCTGGTTATAAAATTATCAACGCAAACCACCTCATTCCCGTCATTTATCAGCCTTCTGCACAGATGTGAACCTAAAAAACCGGCGCCCCCCGTGATTAGTATCCGCATCTTAACCTCTCCCTATACATTTGTAAATAAAGCCCATATTCTTCATTTTTGCCGGGCCAAAAATATTTCTTCCGTCGACGATTACCGGATGGCTGAGCAACTTTTTAATTTTTTCCAAATCCAGCCTCTTAAACTCATCCCATTCAGTCATAATCAAAAGGCAATTAGCTTTTCGCGCTGCTTCGTAAGGGTCATTGCAGAATTTAACCCCTTTTAATTCCGCGCTTGCTTTCGGCATGGCCTTGGGATCGTAAGCCTTAAGCCGCGCCCCCGCAGATATAAGCATCTTTGCTATATCCATAGCCACGGAATTGCGGATATCGTCTGTGTCGGGCTTAAAACTCAAACCCAGGATGCCGATAGTTTTATCCTTGATTATCCATAAGGCTTCTTCAATTTTCTTGAATAAAACTTTTTTCTGTTCGTCATTTATGCGCCGAACTGCTTTAAGTAATTCAAATTCATATCCTTTTACATGCGCCAAATGTATAAAGGCATCCACGTCCTTGGGAAAACAGGAGCCGCCGTAACCTGCACCGGCATTTAAAAACGACCGGCCTATGCGTTTATCCAAACCCATTGCCTCCGCCACTTTTTCCACATCCGCACCCACTCTCTCACAGATACTGGCGATAGCGTTGATAAACGAAATCTTGGTTGCCAGGAAAGAATTACAGGCGTGTTTTATGATTTCCGCGGTTTCGATATTGCAGGCGATTATCGGCGTCTTTAAAGGGCCATAGAGCTTGCGCATAATCTCTTCGGCAGTCTTACTCGCTACGCCTATAATTATCCTGTCGGGATGCATGGCATCGGTTAAGGCCTGGCCTTCTCTGATGAACTCCGGATTAGAAACAACATCAAAAGCGACCTTGCGCGAATTGCTCATTTCTATTGTACGCTTGATTTTTTCGCCGGTTTCTGCCGGCACTGTGCTCTTTTCCACAATAACTTTATATTCCTTCATAGCCCCGGCAATCGCGCGCGCGACTTTCTCCACTGCGGATAAATCCGCGCTCCCGTCGGAGCGGGATGGCGTGCCAACGCAAATAAAAATAATCTGGGATTTCTCTGTCGCTTCCTTTATGCTGAAAATAAAATTAAGCCTCTTTGCCTTTTTATTTCTTAAAACCATCTCTTCCAGGCCCGGCTCATATATCGGCATTATCCCCTTTTTAAGGCTTACAATTTTTTTCTTATCGTTATCCACGCAAATTACCCGGTTTCCCAACTCGGCAAGGCATGCCGCCGTAACCAAACCCACATAGCCCGAACCAATAACAGCTACTTTTTGCATTTGAGTACCTCCGTTTTGGGGACAGGTGCCTTCTTTTACTTTAGAGCTAACAAGATAGCATCTGCCCCCGATTAGATTATCTCAAAGACAGTCCTTGTCACGGCCGAAGTCATCTTTTAGCCTGACAATATCGTCTTCCTCAAGGTAAGTTCCGGTCTGGACCTCGACAATTTTCAATACGGAATTACCTACGTTGGTCAGCCGGTGTATGCAGGAAACAGGAATAAATGTACTTTCGTTGGAATTGACATAATACGATTTCTTGCCTTTGACAATCTTAGCCTTTCCTTCAACAACTACCCAGTGTTCGCTGCGTTTCTTATGCAGCTGCAGGCTTAAGGAACACCCCGTTTTGACCTCAACTAATTTTATTTTAAAACCCTCCCCTCTGTCCAGCACAGTATAGCTGCCCCAGGGCCGCTTTACTGTGCGGTGAAAATAGTGCTCCGGGCGCTTATTGGCCTTTAAAATGTCAACCACTTTTTTCACTTCTTCGCTTTTGTCTTTTTTGGTTATAAGAAGGGCGTCAGGGGTATCAACAACGATTAAGTCATTCAATCCTATGGTAGCGATTAAATGGTCTTTGCCTAAAACCGTTACATTCCTGCTTCCCAGATTAATTATATCGCCTATCAGGGCATTGCCTTTATTATCCTTCGGGAGAATCTCATCCCATGCCTGCCAACTCCCCAAATCCGACCAGCCGAGGTTGTCAGCTTTTAACATCAAAAGAGAATGCGACTTTTCAAGTATGCCGTAATCAAAGGATATGGCGCTAATATTATCCCAGACTGGATTTATATCGCCTGCCACATTGATTTTGGTTAGCTGCTTATACACGGAAGGCAGATGGATTTTGAAATCGCTTAAAAACTTCCTGCAGGAGCCGACGAAAATTCCGCTGTTCCAAAAATACCCTTTATTTTTTACGAATTTTTTTGCAGTGGCCAAATCCGGCTTTTCAAGGAATTTTTCCACTTCATAGATTTCCCTCGGGGACAGGTTCCTTTCGATCATCGTTATTTTTGGGGGCAGGCCTCTTCCGTTACGTTGCGATAGCCAAGACGAAGACTCTCCCCGCTTAGCGAGGCAAGACGGGATTTGTCCCGGTTTAGCTAGCCTTTTAACCTTTATATAGCCATAGCCGGTTGCCGGGCGGTATGGTGGTATGCCAAAAACAACCAGACGTTCATCGCATAAGTTAAAAGCCTTATTCAATGCGGCGCGGAACTGATTTGCGTGGTTAATCATGTGGTCGCAGGGAAGGACGCATACCCGGGCATCCGGAAAACGCAAGGAAATCAGGCGGACTGCAAGCCCGATGGAGGGAGCGGTATTTTTAGGGCTAGGCTCGCAAATTATATTTTCCTGAGGGATATTTAACGGAGAGACAAACTCAATAATCTGATTGCGGTACAGGTCTGAAGTAACTATAAAGATATTTTTTGCCGGAATCAACGGTTTTATCCGGCTGACAGTCTGCGCAAATAAACTGTCATTCTCATGCAAGGAAAGAAATTGCTTTGGCTCAAGTGTGCGGCTTTGCGGCCAGAATCTCGAACCCTGCCCGCCCGCTAAGAGTACGGCGTAGTTATGATTAGGCATATTAGATTCTTTTCACAGATAAAACCAAGGTAAAGCAATAACATTATCCGCGAGGAGCTCTTTTCTACCTCCCATCGTAATCACAAATCCATGTTTTGCTGCCTTGCCGTAATCGTTTAAAAAACTTTTCAACCCTTTTATATCCGATTGAGCCACAAAAGAAGAACTTTTAATCTCTATTGGAATAACTGTACTACCCATATCAATAACGCAATCGACTTCCGCGCCTGCGGATGTCCGCCAATAGCATATTTTATAATTTTTATTTAATGCCTTTATCCTCCTGATTATTTCAAGCATAACCGCATGCTCAAAAAGGACGCCTTTTTGAGCATTTACCAGTCCGCCGGTAAGCGGAAAACGGGCTAAGACATTCCGTACGCCTATGTCAAAAAAGTAATAACGAGGGGAGGAAAGAATCCGTTTACGGGAATTTTTCAGGTACGGTTCTATCTTTTCGATAACCAGGGTATCTTCGAGTATATTATAAAATTCTTTGACCGCAGGTTGGCTGACTCCTGATTCGGCTGAAAGCTTATATAGATTAGGGTTTGTGCCGGACCCTACGGCAGCAAGCTCAAGAAAACGGGAAAAGGCGCCTATTTTTCTGCTCAACGCCTCTGCCCTAATTTCCTCTTCAAGGTATATCTCGACGTAGGCCTTTAAAAAATCCTCCCTTTCTTTCTGGGATAATCTCACAATTCCAGGCAATGAACCGTAAATAAGCGTATCCTCAAACGAATAAGGAACATCGTAATTAATATTACCAATGGCCAGCTCCGTTATGGCGCTGCCCCGGATTAATCCTAACTCTCCCCATAGCAAAGGGCTTAAATGATAACGTTTTATTCTACCCGGCAGAAGGTTAATGCCCTGCCGTTTTAATTTCCGCGCAGATGAACCGGTAAGTATAAAATGCGCATCCTTATCATCAATGAGGGCCTGCACCGCGTCAAATAACGCCGGGACTTTTTGCGCCTCGTCAATAAAAACGCAGGGGTTATTTTTAAACGCGCGGACCTGGCCAATCAGTCTCGAAGGCTCTCTCTCTAACTCTATCCGCAGAGAAGGCTCCTGTAAAAGGTATTTTACGGTATTCTTTACCTTTTTAAGGCATTCATTTACCAGTGTAGTCTTACCGACCTGACGCGGGCCTAAAATAAGGGATGAGTGGCCTTTTTTTATTCCGGCGGCGATTGCCTTATTGAGGTATCGTAATAATGGTTTATTTTTACCTTGCATAAATAAAGTATACTTTATATTTTGATTCTTGTCAAGCAGATAATTAATCTGCCGGGGAGAGTCCCTGAAAATAGTCGACTGTCTTTCTTAGGCCATCTTCAAAGCCGATTTTTGACTCGTAACCCAAAACCTCTCTTGCCTGAGAAATATCCGCAAGCGTCTTAAAAACATCACCCGGCCTTATCGGAAGGAACAAAGGCTTAATTTTCTTATTCATGATTTTATTAAGCAGAGCGACCAAATCTAAAACCGTATTGTCTTTTCCGGTGGCAATATTAAAAAGCGCGTATTTAATGCCGGGGGTCGTCGCTGCTAATATGTTAGCCTCGACTACATTGGCGACATAAGTAAAATCCCGCGACTGTTTTCCGTTGCCAAAAATGGGCGGCTGTTTTCCTTTGAGCATGCAACTGATAAACTTTGGAATTACTACCGCATACTGGTCATCAAGCGCCTGCCTGGGCCCAAAGACATTAAAATAACGTAAAGATACTGTTTCTAAACCATAAATCTTAGAATATATGCGACAGTAATATTCACTGCATAATTTGGTTAATGCGTAAGGAGAAATGAGCCTGGAGAGCTCGGTTTCTCTCTCCGGGAATTTATCCGTATCGCCATATATGGAACTCGAAGAAGCGAATACAAAACGTTTTACCTTTTGCGCATGCGCTGCCTTAAGCATATTCAGGGTGCCGTTGATATTAACATCATTATATTCGTAGGGATTAATCAAGGACCTCGGCACGGAGCGCAATGCCGCCTGGTGTAAAACAAAATCCACACCGAAGCATGCGCGCAAACAGATTTTGTAATTGCGGATGTCGCCCTTGAGCAATTCAAAAGCAGGGACAGTCCCCTTCGGGGGCAGCCCCTGGCGAATAAATTTAAGGTTAAATTCTTTGCCAGAAGAGAAATTATCCAAAACGCGCACAAAATTACCCTCTTTAAGCAGCCGTTCAACTATATGCGACCCGATAAAACCAGCCCCTCCGGTTACCAGATACTTTCTCTTCCTCATTTTATCATTTCTCCACTTTTAGGAAACGCCGGCTGCCGACTTTAAGCACGCCTGGCAGAACAATACTGAAATTCTCGTCGGTAACCTTGTTGCCATTAAACTCCACTGCCCCTTGCTGCAATAACCGGCGCGCTTCGTTTTTACTCTTTGCCAAACCGCTCCCGACAATTACGTCAATAACTTTTACCGGGCCCGAAATTTTAAAAACCGGCATAGCATCGGGAATCTGTCTGGAGCTAAATACCTTCTCAAAATTATCCGCGGCCTTATCCGCTGTTTCAGCCGAATGATACTTTCCGATAATAATCTTGGCTAATTTTACCTTTGCCTCTTTAGGATGCATAGCTTTCACACTATCCAAATCCTCGACGGTAAGCAGGGTGTAATATTTAAACATCAACTCATCGGATATCGACATAATCTTACCAAACATATCGTCGGGCTTCTCATTTATCCCGACATAATTTCCGTAAGATTTGCTCATTTTCTGTGCGCCGTCAGTACCTTCCAGAAGCGGCATAGTAATAACAACCTGCTGCTCCTGGTTAAAGTCTTTCTGGATATCCCTGCCGATCAAAAGATTAAATATCTGGTCTGTCCCCCCTATTTCCACATCCGCTTCCAACTTTACGGAATCAAAACCCTGCAAAACCGGATACATAAACTCCAGGAGCGAAATATCTTTATTATCCGAAAGCCTTTTTTTAAAATCCGCCCGCGCAAGCATCTGCGATACTGTCGCATGCGTGGTCAGCTTTAGGATTTCCAGGACACTCATCTTGTCAAACCATTCGCCGTTGAAAACAACCTTAATTTTATGGATATCCAGTATTTTGGAAACTTGTTTTTTGTAGGTTTCGGCATTCCTGCGCACCTCTTCCGGGGTAAGTTGCTTTCTTGTTTCTGACCTCCCGCTGGGGTCTCCGATACGCCCGGTAAAATCACCGATAAGAAAATAAACCTGGTGCCCTAAATCCTGAAACTGGCGCAGTTTGCTTAATAATACCGTGTGCCCCAGGTGCAAATCCGGGGCAGTGGGGTCAAAACCGGCTTTTATGCGCAAGGGCCGGTTCTCCTTTTGGGCGCTTTCTAATTTCCGGATTAATTCCTCCTCGGAAATTATGTCAACTGCGCCGCGCTTGATTATTTCTAATTGATTTTTAATGTCCATAGCTCTTTTTGGAGACAGGCCTCTTCCGCTACTTTGCTATCGCCAAGACGAGGACTGTCCCCATTTGGCTATATCTTCGCCGACAACCCCATCTTGCACTGCTCGACATCAACCTTGATTACCTTAACTTTTATTTTGTCGCCCGGCTTAAGCTGCTTTAACTGCTCCTGGTCTATCTCGTTGGAGAAAACCAGTCCTTCCAGGTCTTCGTCTATTTTTGCAAACACGCCAAAATCCGTAATGTTGACAACCTCGACCTCAAGCTGGGTATCTAAGGGGTATTTCTTGGCGATTTCCGGCCAGGGGTTAGGCTGCAATTGCTTTAACCCTAGAGCGATACGCTGATTTTGGGCATCAACCGAAAGGATTGCCACCTCTATCTTTTGGCCTTTTTTCAGAACATCCTGGGGATGAGCTATCCTTTTCGTCCAGGATAAGTCAGAAATATGAATCATCCCTTCAAGGGCTAAGTCTAGTTCCACAAATACTCCATACTTGGTAAAACCCTTTACTTTTCCCTGGACAGTTGCGCCGGGCGCATATTTAGAACCCGCTTCAAGCCACGGATTTTGCTCTAATTGTTTGAGACTGAGGGCGATTTTCCTGGCTTCTTTGTCCACGTTTAAGACCTGGACCTCAAGCATATCGCCTATGGCAAACATTTCCGCCGGATTTTCCACCCTCTTTACCCAGGATATCTCGGATACGTGGATAAGGCCCTCAATGCCTTTTTCCAGTTCCACAAAAATTCCGTAAGGAAGTATGTTTACCACCTTGCCCTTGACCTTAGTCCCGGCGGTGTATTTGGTCTCAATGTCTCCCCAGGGGTCGGGAGTCCTCTGTTTTAGGCCCAAAGAAATCTTATTTGACTCCTTATCAATATTCAGCACCACTACCTCTATCCTGTCTCCCACAGCTACTATCTCGGAAGGATGCGTCACCTTTGACCAGGACATATCGGTAATATGCAGGAGGCCGTCCACTCCGCCCAAATCAATAAATGCGCCGAAATCGGTTATGGCTTTTACAGTGCCCGGATATACCTCCCCTGCCCTTAATTCCTGCCAGATTTTTTCCCGGGCCTTATCTTTTTCCTTCTGCATAGCCTCCCGGCGGGAAAGTATAATACTGTACCTGAGCTTATTAATCTTTACAATCTTAAACTTAAATACCTTGTAAAGTATGTCCTTATCCGGCACATTTTTGAAAGCCGATAAGGATGATGGCAAAAACCCGTCTATGCCCATAACATCAACGAGGAAACCGCCCTTTACTTTCTTGGTGGGCTTACCGTCAACGAGCTCCCCGTCCTCAAAATTCTTTACCACCTGGCCCCAACCCTGCATGTGTTTTGCCTTTTCGCGGGAGAGCACGATTGTCCCCACCTCGTTTTCAATAGACTCAACAAGAAAATCGAGCTCTTTGCCTACTTCCAGTTCGTCTTTGCCGAATTCGGTTATAGGGACTATTCCTTCGGACTTAAAATCCACATCAACCAGCACCTCTTTCTGTTTTAGCCAGACAATCTTGCCTTTAACCACCTGGCCTTCCCGGATGATTTTTATGCTTTCGTTATACATCTGTTCCAAAGCGGACCTTTCTTCTGACATTTTAATTTCCTCCTTAAATAAAATTTTAGGGACAGTCCCTATTTATGCCTTATTTTCTCAATTATTTTTTTCGCCAGCCAATCAGGCGCGGACGCGCCGCTTATTATCCCCACAGTTTTGGCGCCCTTTAATATTTTATCCAGGGGCGCATCTTCCTTTTCAATCAGGTACGTATTTTTGTTGATTTTCCGCCCGATTGAAAATAGCCTCTTGGTATTTGCGCTCATCTTAGAGCCGATAACCAGCAGCACGTCGGAAGACCTTGCAAGCTTTGCGGCTTCCTTCTGCCGGTTGGCCGTATCCAGGCAGATGGTGTTAAATATCTGCGCCTCTCTCACTTCGGGATTCTTCTCTAAAATCTTGCTTACCATCAGGAAGAATTTATCTTTTGCCTGGGTAGTCTGGGAAATAATCCCGATTTTTTTAAACGTTATTTTGCCATCATTAATATCCTCTGCCTTATCAATAACCCGCGCCCCGGGAGCCAGGTCTAAAAGTGCTCTTATTTCAGGGTGCTTTTCGTCGCCGATAATAACCACTTTAAACCCCTGTCCATAGAGCCTTGAGCATATCCTCTGCACCGAAGAAACATAGGGGCACGTTACATCAATGAGTTTTAAATTTTTCTTCTTAGCCGCAATAAGCACGCGCTTCGGGCTGCCGTGGGAAGGTAAAATTACCGTTGAGCGGGCTTCTATATTGTCCAGTGAATTAACTACACATAGGTTCCTTTCTTTAAGCCTCTTAATAACCTGGGGGTTATGAATTATCTGGCCTAAAGAATAAACTTTGTTTTCTTTAGCGGAAAGCAATGTCTTTTCGGCAATATTAATTGCCCTGCGGACACCTGAACAAAAGCCGGTATTCCTGGCTAATTTGATACTGAGCATGCAATACGCCTGATCTCATCCATCGCAAGCCGGGCAACGTCCTGATAAGGCATCCTCCTTTCCACAGAAATTTGTTTTCCGAAATACACGGAAATCTTGTCAAAATGAAAAAATTTTGCGCCTATAGGAAGAATTTTCTCTGAGCCCTTTATGAAAGCCGGGACTATGGGGGCGCCGGTCTTTGTGGCTACGAAACCTATGCCTGCCTCTGGCCTATCGGACAACCCGTTAAACTGGCGTCTGCCTTCCGGGAACAAAACTAATCCCTGCCCGCCCTTTAGCCGGCGTATAGATTCTTTTAACGCCGAGATATCTGCCGCGCCCCTCTTGACCGGAAATGCACCCAATTGAAAAAGAAACCAGGAAGTTAAAGGATTACAAAATAGTTCTTCTTTCGCCATAAAACTTACCCTGCGCGGGCAGGTTGAGCCCATAAGTATGGGGTCTAAATTGCTCACGTGGTTAGCCGCCAGAATAAAGCCTCCTTTTCGGGGGAGATTTTTTATTCCCTGCACCTTTAACCCGAACATAAGCCTGCACAGCCAATAAGCAGACCATTTGGCAAGAAAGTGAATCATAGCCCTATAATCTTCCTGCCGAATTCAAGCAGTTTTTTTGATTTGCTTAAGGCTTTCGATTCCGCGTAAATGCGCATAATCGGCTCTGTGCCCGAAGCCCTGAACATAAGCCAGCTTCCGTCTTCGCAAATCAATTTTGTCCCGTCATAATCTTTAATCTTCACGACTTTTTTGCCCAGGATGCTTTTTATTTTCCTAAAATCTATACTTTTCTGCGCATGCTGGGCCTGAAGTTTCAAATCTTTCCTTACATAGTAGTATTTGCCGTAATGCGCTTCCATGCCCCGCAGTATTTTAATCATGGGCGACTTCCGATAACACATCATTTCTAAGAGCAATAAACCTGCCAAACTGCCGTCTCTTTCCGGGATATAATCCTTAAAGCCCATGCCGCCTGCTTCTTCGCCTCCGACGAGAATATCCTTTTCCTGCATTAATTCCGAGATGTATTTAAAACCCACCGGAGTTTCATATAATTTAAGACCCAAATCCTTGGCTAAATTATCCATGAGGTTTGTCCCGACAATAGTCTTGACTATTCCGCCGGACATCTTCCTATCCTGGATAAGGTGCAGGGTCAAAAGCCCGAGTACCTTCTGGGGATAAATAAACTCCCCTCTGCCGGCAAATGCCGCGATGCGGTCGGCATCTCCATCTAAGACAAGGGCTAAATCAAATTTCTCCTTTTTCATCCGCGCAACTGTCTGGCCTAAATTTTCCAAAACCGGCTCAGGTCTTAAGCCTTCAAAAGAAGGATTCGCATCCTGACGCAAGAATTCCAATTTAATTTTTGTTCCCTTAAGGACTTCGGCGATAAATCCGTTTCCGCTGCCGTGCATGACATCAACCAGGACTCTAAACTTTGCATTTTTTAATTTCTTTAAATCAATGTAACCGCGCAAGAATTTCACGTAATCTCTTGTCAAGTCAGCTTTCATTATCCGTCCCTTTTTCGCTGGCTTCCCTGTGTGCGGCCTGCTTAATAACCTCTCCACTTCGTTTGTCACATCAACGCCTGCTGCCCCTCCTGAAGCTGTTTTTATTTTTATGCCGTTATATGAAGCAGGGTTATGGGAGGCCGTAATCATAACGCCCGAAGTCAGCTTTTTATGCCGCACGGCAAAGCTTAAAGCCGGGGTAGGTATTGCCCTGTCAGAGAGGATTACATCTATTCCGTTATTTGCCAAAACTTCCGCCACCGCTTGGGCATATTTATCGGACAAAAAACGGGTATCATAACCGACTGCCATTTTCGCTTTGCCATTGCCGACTTGCCCGTTGTAATAATCCGCGATTGCCCGGGCAACGCGTCTAACATTCGCGAAAGTAAAGTTATCGCTGATAATCCCGCGCCATCCGTCTGTGCCGAATTTAATCTCTTGCGTTATCCCTCGCACCTTAATCTCCTTATTGCTTTACGATAATTGCCTGAGCCAAAAACATAGGAACCCGCCACCAATATGTTTGCCCCTGCCGCTACCGCAATTTTGGCTGTTCTTTCGTTTATGCCGCCGTCTACCGAAATATCCCCCTTAAACATTGAACGCAGTCTTTTTATTTTTGACAAGACGCTCTCAATAAATTCCTGACCGGCAAAACCCGGATTAACCGTCATTATCAGCGCAAAATCGGCAAATTTAAGCACATTTTTTATTTTAGATAGCGGTGTGCCCGGATTTAACGAAATGCCGAATCTTATACCCCTTGCAGCTAATTTTGATTTTTGGATTTTGATTTTTGATTTTGATATAGTTTCTATGTGCACAGTAATCATATCGCTTCCGGCCTTCACAAAAGAATCAATCAGCTTTTCGGGATTCTCTATCATTAAATGCACGTCCAAGGGCAGTTTTGTCGAGCCTTTTAAGTCTTTTATGACAACAGGGCCTATGGTTATGTTAGGGACGAACTGGCCGTCCATAACATCAACATGAATCATATCTGCGCCGGCGGCTTCGACCTTTTTAAGCTCTTTGCCCAAACAACTGAAATCCGCGGATAATATCGAAGGTGCAATTTTTATTCTCATTTATATAATTTATTTTTATTGATATAATCAAAAACTGCTTCGGGGACGAGGTAGCGGAAGGATTTCCCTTCCTTCACCCGCGCCCGTATTTCAAACGCCGAGACATCCACTGCCCTGATGGCAAGCGTTGAAATATATGACGGGATCTTTTCCAAAGGATAACCCGGCCTGGTTGCCACGATAAATTTTACCATCTTGATAATCTCATTTAAATCCTTCCATTCTTCCAGGTATTTAAGCAGGTCCGAACCGGTGATAAAATATAATTCTTCATCGGGATAGCTCTCGTTAAACTCCCGTATAGTATCTATCGTGTAAGAGCGGCCTTTCCTTTTTATTTCAATACCTGAAACAGAAAAATATTTATTGTTCTTTGTGGCTATTTTTATCATATCGTACCTTGCCGCAGCAGGCGCAACATCAGAATTATCCTTGTGCGGCGGAAAATAGGCCGGTACGAATATGACTTTGTCAAGGCAGAGTTTCTCCCTTATTTCCTCGGCAAGTATCAGGTGGCCGATGTGGATGGGATTGAATGTACCGCCTAAAATGCCTATTTTCATTTTCTTATCTGTCCATTTCCGTAGACAATGTATTTATACGTGGTCAATTCTTCGAGCGCCATAGGCCCGCGGGCGTGCAGCTTATCGGTTGAAATTCCGATTTCTCCGCCCATGCCAAATTGATAACCGTCGGTAAAACGTGTTGAGGCATTATGGTAAACGCAGGCCGAATCAACTTTCTTCAGAAATTCGTCCGCGGTTTTCTTATTTTCGGTGATAATACTATCTGAATGATGCGAACCGTAAAAATTTATGTGGTTTACTGCTTCCCTTAAATCCCTGACTACCTTTACCGAAAGGATTAAATCTAAATACTCGGTAGCGTAATCTTTTTCGTTTGCCTTTTTTGCCCCTTTAAAAGCCTTGCGCGTAAAATCGCAGCCGCGAATTTCTACTCCGGCATCGCTAAATCTTTGAAGCATCCGGGGTAAAAATTTTCCGGCGATATCTTTATGCACAAGCATACTCTCCATGGCATTACAAACGCCAGGGCGCTGGACTTTAGCGTTAAAACAAATCTTTTCTGCTTTGCTTAAATCCGCCTGTTTATCCACATAAACATGGCATATCCCTTTGTAATGTTTTATCACCGGCATCCGCGAAGATTTAACAACCTTATTAATCAAGCCTTTTCCTCCGCGGGGCATAACCAGATCAATGTAAGTATTCTGCTTAAGCAGAATATCTACTGCCCGCCTATCTTTTATCGCAACCATATTTATCATACCCCTAGGTATAGGATATTTCTTTATCGCTTCTTTTATTAATCCGTAAATCGCCATATTGGAAACGAGCGCCTCGCTTCCTCCCCGCAGGATTACGCTATTACCCGACTTAAAGCAAAGCCCTATACAGTCGGAGGTGACATTAGGACGTGACTCATAGATAATCGCGATAACGCCTATGGGAACACGCACCTTTTTTATCAAGAGCCTGTTTGGCCTGCGCCATTCTTTTATAACTTGCCCGACGTAATCCGGGAGCTTGGCAATCTCTATTAGAGAATCACACATCTGGGAAATCCGTTTCTCGTTCAATATAAGCCTGTCTATTAAAGCCGGAGACAAGCCGGATTTTCTGGCCGCCTTTACATCCTTTTTATTGGCCTTTAATATAACGTCCCTTTTCTTATTCAAAAGATAAGCCATATCCCTGATTGCCCTATTCTTCAGGGTGGCGGGCAAGCCAAAGGCCGAACGAAAGGCCTTTTGGGCTCTTTTAGCTATTTCAATAATGCCTGTTTCTAACTCATTATTTTTCATAATGTTATATTCAAGGGAAACGTCCCCTATAA
>SBBM01000054.1 GCA_005239725.1 Planctomycetales bacterium
GAAGTTAAGGATTACCGTAAAGACAGCCTGATGTGGGCCGGCTATGCAAAAAGGGCCAAGGGTTTTATTGAATATGTAACGGTAAAGCGGGTAGACCATAAAAACCAGTATGCCTCGGTTTATAAGTGGAAGACTAAAAAAGACCACGACCGCTTTATGAAAAAATTCCACGACTGGCTGGTAGCTAAGTCCAAGGCAAAAGTCAAGGTCCTGGGTTATTATAACCTTAAGTCTATGGATGAAGTAAGGAAGTAGCCCATTCCAAACCCGCATTGGAATCGGTCCCCCCATAAAATAAATATGAAAAAACGTGTGGTTGTAGCCATGAGCGGCGGAGTTGACTCTTCGGTAGCCGCGGCATTGTTGCAGGAAGACGGTTTTGAGGTCATCGGTGTTACCATGTGTTTTAATCTTCCGGATTCCGTTGGCAAGAGGCCCAGCTGCTGCGGTGTCCAGGGCATTGAGGATGCCCGCCGCGTGGCCCATAAGTTAGGGATAAAACATTATGTCCTTAACTTCGGCAAGCTTCTGGAAGAGAAGATTATTCAAGATTTCTGCCGTCAGTATTCGCAAGGCAATACGCCTAATCCCTGTGTCCGCTGCAATCAATACCTGAAATTTGATGTTCTATTGAAAAAGGCGCTTTCGCTGGACGGGGATTTTATTGCTACCGGGCATTATGCCAAGATAATAAGAAAACAGGTAACGGGCAACCTGCCTGCCGGACAAGCAGGCGGGCAACAGGCAACATATTTGGCGAAGGCTAAAGATAAGGTTAAGGATCAGTCATATTTTTTATATCGCATAAATCAAAATCAACTTAAACATATTCTTTTTCCTCTCGGCAATCTAAGCAAGGAGGATGTAAGGGAAAGGGCGCGTAAATTTAATTTGCCGGTTGCTGATAAGCTTGCCAGCCAGGAGATTTGTTTCCTGCCGCATGCCAATTACCGCGAATTCTTAAGGAAACATATTGAAGCGGACATAAAGCCGGGAGTGATTGTGGATAAGGAAGGCAATATCTTGGGCAAGCACCAGGGCATTGCTTTTTATACCATTGGCCAGCGCGAAGGGCTGGGAATTGCCATGGGTTATCCCGTGTACGTAATTAGGATAAACGTCAAGGCCAATGAAATAACTGTAGGCAGGAAAGAAGATGCCTTTGCGCGGGAATTTACGGCAAAAGAAATAAATTTCCTGGGGCGACCCTTAAAAAAGAAAGTTGTTCTTAAAGTTAAGATAAGGTATAATCACAAGGAAGCGCTTGCCACAGTTACGCCGTGCGGAAGCAAGGTAAGAATCTGCTTTAAAAAACCTCAATTTGCCATAACCCCGGGCCAATCCGCGGTTTTTTATTCACAAGACAAGGTGCTTGGCGGCGGAATAATTGACAGGGTAATGAATTAATATGCTCAAAAAGTTTATAAATAACAACATAGAAAAACGCATTAAAGAATTAAAGAAAAAGCGCAATGCCATAATTCTTGCGCATAACTATCAGCTGCCGGAAGTCCAGGATTTGGCGGATTATCTGGGGGATTCCCTGGAGTTAAGCCGTAAGGCAAGCCTTACCTCTGCCTCGGTAATTGTCTTTTGCGGGGTATATTTTATGGCAGAGACCGCATCCATCCTCTGCCCGGATAAAAAAATAATTATGCCGGATGTTAGTGCCGGCTGCCCTATGGCAAATATGATTACCGCCGCGGATATCCGGAAATTGCGCAAAGAGCACCCCAGGGCGGTAGTGGTAGGTTATGTTAATACACCGGCCGAAGTAAAGGCGGAATTGGATATCTGCTGCACTTCCAGCAATGCCGTGGCAGTGGTTAATTCCTTGAAAGATAAGGAAGAAATTATTTTTGTCCCGGATAAATATCTGGCGGATTATGTTTCTAAAAAGACGGGCCGGAGGCTTATATCCTGGAATGGGTTCTGCCCGACCCACATAAAGATTTTACCGGAAGATATTAAGCGTGAAAAGCAATTCCACCCTGCTGCAAAGGTAGTTGTCCATCCGGAGTGCCTGCCTTCAGTTTTGGCCTTGGCAGATGAAGTTTTGTCAACCAGCAAAATGTGCCAGTATGCAAAAGAAACTGACGCCAGAGAAATAATTGTCGGCACAGAGGTCGGCCTGATATACCGCCTTAAGCAGGATAATCCGACGAAAGAATTTTACCCGGCAGCGGAGCGGGCTGTCTGCCCGAACATGAAGCGCACCACTGAGGAAAAAATCCTCTGGTCATTGGAGGAATTGAAGGAAGAGGTCAGGGTTCCGGATGATATCCGCAGGCGGGCAATAAATGCAATTAACAAGATGCTTGAAATAATCTAATGAATATCCCGGTAGTTTATGAGGATGACTGGATGTTGATAGTAGATAAGCCCCCCGGGCTATTGACTGTGCCGACTCCTAAAAAAGAACCGCGCACCCTGACCAGCATTTTAAATGAGGAATCGCATAAACAGGGTTTAAAATATAATCTTTACCCCTGTCATCGCCTTGACCGGGAGACTTCGGGGTTAATCATTTATGCCAAGGGCAAATCGGCGCGGGATAAAATAACGGATTTATTCCGGCAGAAAAAGGTAAAAAAAACATATCTTGCCTTTGTACAGGGTGTTTTAAGCGGTAGCGGCAAGATTAAGAATTTTATTGATAACGCAAGTGCCCTGACCAAATATACGGCTATCCGTGCGGGCAAGAATTTTACGGTTGTTGAGGCAGCCCCTTTTACCGGCAGGACCAATCAGATAAGGATACACTTTAAGCAGATAGGGCACCCCGTTGTAGGAGAGACAAAGTATGCCTTCCGTAATGATTTTGCCTTAAAGGCAAAACGTTTATGCCTGCATGCAAAATCTCTGGATTTTTTCCATCCGGTAACCGGCAAGCGTATTTCTATAGATATCCCTTTGCCTCCTGACATGAACGCTTTTTTAGATAAGCACTGAATGCTAAATTATATCATTTTAGGCATAATTCAGGGTCTGGCCGAATTCCTTCCGGTGAGTAGTTCCGCGCATCTGGTGATTATGCAGCGTGTTTTGGGGCTTGGTGGAGAAGAAGTGGTTTTATCCGTAGTTTTGCATCTGGGAACAACCCTGGCTTTAATTATCTTCTTTTTCCACGAGATATTAAAATTATCGCGCGATAGAAAAATGTTGTCATATATAATTATTGTTACTGCGATCACCGGGATTATTGGCCTGAGCGGCAAAGATTTTTTTGAGAAATTATTCACCCAGCCGAGGCTCGCCACCTTTTCCTTAATCGTAACCGGCATAATACTCCTTTCTACGAAAAAATTCCTGCAGGGAAGGAGGGATGTGTTAAATATCAAGGACGTATTTACTCTTGGTTTAACTCAAGGGATAGCAATCATACCCGGTATCTCACGTTCAGGCATAACTGTATCCACGCTCCTTTTTAGGGGTATAGACAGGGAAACCGCTTTTCGATTTTCTTTTATCGCTGCTATCCCGGCTGTCTTCGGTGCTGTGCTTTTGGAAGGGAAAGATATATGTCATATTCCTTCAACCGATATTGCAAATCTTTTTATAGGTTTTATTTTTAGCTTTGCCACAGGGATCTTATCGCTGTTTGCCTTAAGGTTGGTTTTGCACCGGGCAAAACTCCATTACTTCGGCTATTATTGTATTTTTGCGGCCGTAACGGCGCTTTTGTTTGTAAAATAGGAGGTCTAAGTTGAGTATTATTGTATTGGGCACCGTGGCTTTGGATACGGTAAAGACGCCTTTCGGCGAAAGGAAGCATATGCTCGGCGGTTCAGCCGTGCATTTTTCCATGTCCGCACGGCTATTCTCTAAGGTAAACCTGGTAGCGATTATCGGGGAGGATTTTCCTCCCAGGCATATTGATTTTTTGCATAAAAAAGGAGTTATCCTTACTTCGCTTATAAAAGAGAAAGGTAAGACTTTTAAGTGGGAAGGCGAATATAAAGGGGACCTGAATGCCGCCCTTACCTTGAATACGGAATTAGGCGTGCTTTCAGCTTTTAGCCCGCGGGTTTCCCGGGAGCAAAGAAAGATAAAATACGTTTTTCTTGCCAATGTTGACCCCGATATACAGATGGATTTGTTAAAATTAATGCATTCCCCGCGGGTTATCGGACTGGACAGTATGAATTACTGGATTAATCATAAGCCGAAGCCGCTTTTAAGACTGCTTAAGAAGGTGGATATTTACGTTGCCAATGACCAGGAGGCCAGGGCATTGTCGCAGGAAAACAATCTTATAAAGGCGGCTAAGAAATTGCGCTCTTTCGGCCCGGAAATGGTGCTCATAAAAAAGGGGGAGCATGGCGTTTTATTTTATTGCGATAAATTTATCTTTTCTCTTCCGGCATACCCCACGGATAAGGTAATTGACCCCACAGGTGCGGGTGATACGTTTGCCGGCGGGTTTATGGGTTATCTGGCCAGGGCAAAGAAAATCAACGAGAAAAATATAAAAAATGCCCTTGCTTACGGCACAGTGGCAGCCTCGTTTAATATTGAGGATTTCGGGTTGAACCGCACAAGCAAGCTTACGTTAAATGAACTGCAGACCAGGTTATTAAAGTTTAAGAAGTCCGTTATTTTTTAGCAGCCGGCGCTAAGTGGCATTGCGCCAAGTGCCCTTTTCGGGCAAGGAGGAAATTATGCTTGAAGAAAAGATTTTTAACGATTACAAGGAAGCAATGAAGAATAGGGATACGCTGAAGAGCTCTGTTTTAAGTTTCTTGCGCGCCCAGTTGCTTAATCTGGCGGTTGAAAAAAAGAAAAATAAGCTTGAGGATGCGGAAGTGTTTGCGGTAATAAAAAAACTTATAAAGCAACGCCAGGATTCCGTTGAGCAGTTTACGAAAGGAAACCGGCCGGAACTGGCAGAAAAAGAAACTAAAGAACTGGAGATGCTCAAGGCGTACTTACCCCCTGAATTAAGCCGTGATGAAATTAATAAAATAATCGATGCCGTTATAGCCGAAAGCGGTGCTGCCGGAATGAAAGATATGGGCAAGGTTATAAAAGAAGTATCGGCCAGGGTTATAGGCAAGGCAGACGGCAAATTAGTTAGCGATTTAGTAAGAGAGAAGTTATCGCAAGGGTAATTTTTCTTGCTTTTTTGGGGGCATGTATTAGAATAAAACAATAACCCGCCAACGAATCAATGGTGGGAGAAAAGGAGGATTGCTTAGAGATGAGAAGTTTTGTGTTTATTGTTTTGGCATTGGGTATAGCCTTGTGCGCTAACGGATGCTCCAGGAAGGAGCAACCGTTAGAAGAGATGCAGCAGCCGATGGCACCCGAGGATTTAAGCAGGCTAGCTAATTCTGCTCAGATGCAGCCGCCTGAAGCGGTTCCGGCTCAAGGCCCGCAAATGCAGGCTCAAGCCCCGGCGGCAGTACTACCGGCAAGGCCTGCGGCGCAAGCGGGCTTACCTGAAATGAAATTGGAGCAATTGCCACCGTCAGGCCCATATAAGCCTACGGCCCAGGAAATACAAACGGCATTAAAGAACGCAGGTTATGACATCGGTTTAGTTGACGGCAAGATTGGGCCAAAGACAAAGAAAGCAATTGAGGATTTTCAATCTGCAAACGGGCTTAAGGCTGACGGAAAAGTCGGCCCTAAAACGTGGAGTTTATTAAGCAAACATTTAAACCCGACAGCAGAATCTCCGGCACCGCAACAGTAAGGTTCCCGCTTGAAGCAGGGCTATTTTTGTGGTATGCTTTTATTGGCCGATAGGGGCAAACTCTGAGAAATCAGGGGGCGCAAAGCCAGAGGCCTAAGTTGGCGGTTGCCTGCAGTAACTAGTTGCAGTACAGGGAGTTGTGCAGGGTGGCAACAAAGTTATAGAGATCGCCAATATGGCGGCTGGGTTACTGGAAAAAGAGGTGAGGTGTTCAAAAGCCCGCCTTTATCGGTCCGTTATTTTCATAGATAAATCCCAACAAAAATGTTGGGATTTTTTATTTTAAGGTGTTATAATACCCGTTATGATTGAATTTCCCAAGGATTTCTTCTGGGGTGCGGCTACCGCTGCCTACCAGGTCGAAGGCAATAATTTAAATGCCGATTGGTGGGAGTGGGAAAAAAGAACCGGAGTCAAAGAGTCATCGGGAAAAGCCTGCCGCCATTACGAGTTTTACAAACAGGATTTTGATTTAGCTAAATCGCTTAATCATAACTGCCACCGTTTTTCAATTGAATGGAGCCGCGTTGAGCCGCAGGAAAATAAGTTCGACGAATCCGAAATAAACCATTATCAGGACGTCGTCCTTTCCTTGAAAGAGCGTAATCTTGAACCCATTGTCACCCTGCATCATTTTACCAATCCTATCTGGTTTGCCAGGGCAGGCGGATGGGGGTCTTCCCGTAATATTGATTATTTTTTAAAGTATGTGGAAAAAATCGTAGGCGCACTCGGTGATAGGGTGAGGTTCTGGGTAACCATAAACGAACCCCTGGTTTATACCTATCATTCTTACATATTAGGGGTATGGCCGCCGCAGGAAAAATCTTTGCCTAAATCAAAGGTGGTAACGGATAACCTGGCATGCGCCCATATCAAGGCTTATAAATTGATACACGCTGTTTATAAAAAAAGGAATCTTCCTGCCCCTTCAATAAGTATTGCCAAAAACTTGCAGGCTTTTGCCCCATGTAAGGACAGCCTGCGCAATAGAATAGCGGTTTATTTAAGGGACAGGGGGTATAATTTTGCCTTTCTTGACGAATTGGCCCGGCATAAGGCCCTTGATTTTATCGGGATTAATTATTATACAAGGGGTCTGGTTGACACGGAAGGCTGGCGCCTGAAGAATTTATTGCTCGATACCTGCAAAAAGGGCCATAGCCAGTTAGAAAAAAACACTCTTGGCTGGGATATATACCCTGAAGGTTTATATAAGCTGCTTGTGCGGATAAAAAGATATAATCTGCCTGTTTTTATTTTAGAGAACGGGATTTGTACTGAAAACGATAATGCCCGCCGGGATTTTATACGTCAGCACCTAAAGAGCCTGCATTCGGCAATGGACAAAGGCGTTAAGGTTTTAGGTTATATTTATTGGTCATTGATTGATAACTATGAGTGGGATAAAGGTTTTGCCCCCAGGTTCGGGATTATCGGTGTTGATTACAATACCTATGAGCGCACAATCCGGGAAAGCGCCAAAGAATTCGCGCAGACCTGTAAAACAGGAAGGCTTGAATGAACGGGTACATAAATAAAGACCTGGCATTGCGGGAGACCCCTTTATTTGCCGGATTGTCCGACGAGGAGTATGCTTACATTAAAGAAAGGTCCAGTATTGCCGAGTATAAGAAAAACCAGATTATTTATAAGGAGGGTTCTCCCCCCTCTGCCTTCTATTGCCTGATATCCGGGAGGGTTGTCATCTATGTCCAGGACCAGCATGGCAGACAAACGGTATTGGAGTATTTACACCGCGGCAAGTATTTCGGGATTATTTCTCTCTTGACAGGCGAGCCCCACTCTGTAACCGCAAAGGCCATAAACGACTGCCTGGTTTTGATTATTAAAAAAGAAGACTTTAATTCTATGCTCCGGAGGGTGCCCCAGCTTGCCATTGATTTAAGCCAGACCCTTTCCCGCCGGTTTAAACGCAAGGACCTGCATGAGAAGACTGTTTTTGAGAGTACAGTTGTCTCTGTTTTTAGCGTGAACAGAAAGGCCGGCAAAAGTATTTACGCCTTAAATTTGGCGCTTAGTTTGAGCCGGGAAACGCATAAAACCGTGGCTATCGTAGATATATGCCCTAAAGGCAGAAGACATACCATGCCCAAGAGGGTGGGCATGAAAGGGGATTACCCGGTATTTGATTTATGCTGTAATTCGGTAGCCGAGAGGGAAATAGAGGATATGATAGTGAAGGATAAATTCGGCATAGATTTAGTTTTCCTTAGTTATAAACCGAAAGAAAAAGACTGCCTTAAAGCCGTCGTGGATATTTTAAGCATTTTAGTCAATGATTATTATTACATAATCCTTGATTTGCCTTCGCGCATGGAAAAATCCGTCATTGCCATCTTGAACCAGTCAGATTTAATCCACGTGTTGACCAGCCCCCAGGCGCAGGATTTGAAACGCACCCGCAGGGTGATTGACAGATTGAAACGCGATTACGAGTTCCTTAAAACCAAGATAAAGGTTATTATCAATGAATACAAATCATCCAGGCTTACATTCGAAGAAGAAGAAAATGTATTAAGCCATGATATATTCGCGACCCTGGCCAGCATAGAGCACGGCTTATCCGACAGGTTGGTATTGGATAAGCCTGAATCTAATTACAGCAAGGCAATACGCAGGATTAGCCGGCAGGAAGGGGATTGCCAGGTAGGCCTGGCACTGGGGGTTGGCGTGGGTTACGGCTTATGCCACATCGGGATATTAAAGGTCATCGAAGAAGAGAAGATACCCGTTGATATCATAGCTGCTTCAAGCATGGGCGCGGTTGTCGCCAGCCTCTGGGTAACCGGTAACTCCGCAAAAGAAATACTTGAAATAACAAAGGAGTTCAAGGAGCCGAAATATATCTGGGGCCTAATGGATTTTACCCTGCCGTTGTTAGGGTTTATAAAGGGCAATAAACTTTACAAATTCCTGAAGAAACACCTGGGAGACAAGACCTTTTATGATGCCAGGATACCGCTAAAGATTATTGCCAGCGACATTAAAAGGAAAGAGCCGAAAATTCTGGATAAGGGGTCTCTGGTAGATGCGATTATGGCAAGTTGCGCTATGCCGGGCGTCTTTATACCGTTTACCTTCAAGGAAGAAGCCCTGTTTGACGGTGGGGTTATCCATCCTTTGCCCACCGAACCCTTGCTTGAATTGGGGATTAGGAAGATTATTGCGGTTAATGTTACTCCCTCAAGAGAAGATATGCTCAAGCAGTACAAAAAGATAAAAGAAAATTATAAGGAGAATATTGTTAAGAGGGGCCTGCCTTTTAACATAAGAAAATATTTTAAGGAAAAATTCAGGAACAATATACTTGATATCATATTCAGCAGCATCGAGATAATGCAGTCGGATATAGCGCAAAGGGAAGGCCAGCTGGCGGATGTAGTATTGCACCCGGATACGTCGGGCCTGCATTGGCTTGAGCTGCACAAGTCGGAAGATTTTGCCGCAAGGGGAGAAGAAGAGGCAAGGAAGAATTTGGACAAAATATTAAAGGTTGTGAATGAATAACCCCGTCAAAGAGCGGCGGGATTTCGCACAGTAGTGCGCACTTGCCAATCCGGAATGGCAAGGTGCTGCTAAATAAGAGATTATTGCGCTCAAGAGGGAGGAGGTAAAATGAGGTTTATTGTTTTTAGTTTGATGGCGCTAGTTTTAATAGAGGGTTGTGCCACGGTAAAAGACATCCCGAAGGGGTTCGCGGGTATTTCTACAAAGGTTTTAGAGGATAACAGGAAAGGGGCCATAGCCAAACCGTTTAATTACGATTCCGGCACCTGTTATAAAAAGGCCAGAGAAATCCTCGCAGACCTCGGCACTTATATTTATGCGCAGGATAAAAAGAAAAAGATGATCGCTATCTATTTATCCGAAGAGGATACGACGCCGGTCGGCATATTCTTTACGGAAATAAATGAAAAGTTAACTCAAGTTGAGGTTTCTTCCCCGAGTACATATGCAAAAGAATACATTGCCCCCAGGTTATTCGCCGGTTTAGCCAGAGATTATGCCAGGTAAGGGATTATTGACCGCAAAGGCGGCAAAGGCACTGGATGAAAAGTTAAAGAAAGATATCGGTATTTCGGTTTTGGTTTTAATGGAAAATGCCGGCAGAAGCCTTGCCGCAGAGGGGTTAAGGATATTAAACGGCAAAAAAGACGTTGCGCTATTCTGCGGCAAGGGTAATAACGGAGGAGACGGATTTGTATGCGCAAGGCACCTGTTAGCTTACGGAATAAAGCCGGATGTTTTTCTGGCAGGCAGGATTTCGGATGTGCAGGGAGAGGCCAGGGCAAATTTAAATATTTTACGCAAACTCAAGATTAAGATAACCGAGATAGATGAGAATAAGCTAGCTTTTATCAAGCAAAAAATTCCAAAATATGATTTGATTATTGATGCTCTTTTAGGAGTCGGACTTTCGGGGGAAGTCCGGGGAATCTGCCGGGATTTGATTGGTATCATAAATTCGGCAAAAGCAAAGGTCTTATCTGGCGATATTCCTTCTGGTTTGGATGCCACAACGGGAAGAATCTTAGGGGTATGCGTTAAGGCCGATAAAACAGTTACTTTTATGGCGGAAAAACGCGGTATGATTAAGGCCTGCGGGCCGAAAGTTTGCGGTAAGGTTATAGTAGTAGATTTAGGGGTACCGGTATAATAAATCCGGAATTTTGTTCATTTTCAGTCTAATTTTAGGCTTTGTTTCCGCGCACTGAATTTTTTCGCCGCCTGCTCCGGTTTACTTCGTAGCTGCGGGTAGGCTGTCCGCTCATAGAGGCCTACGCTCCTTGTAAATCCTTGCACACTATTGCCTAAAAAATTCTTATGTGCGCTTCAACAGAAGCCTGAAATTGCATAAGTTTATGAAAATTTGTTTCGTTAACTAAGGAGGGAAAGAGATGCCGTATGACAGCAGTCTGGATGAAAAGTTGTTTATAAAAACGTTTGAAACCGAGGGAGGCAAGATTTCGATATGCGTTTATTCTTACAACAACGGACCGAAGAAGCTGCAGATTTCAAGGGAGATAAAGGATAAAGAAGGAAATTTTGCTTTTGCCAAACTTGGCAGGTTGACAAAAGATGAGGCCGAAGGGATATTGCCTTTAATCAAGGAGGCCCTGGAGAATATGTAAGGGCTTGTAAAAACAGGCAAAAATCGATATAATAAATTCACCATGAAAAAAATCAGGGATACCTGGGGTTCGCGCTTGGGGATTATCATGGCAGTAGCCGGCTCTGCCGTAGGCCTGGGGAATTTCTTAAGGTTCCCTGCCAAGGTTGCCTCTAACGGAGGCGGCGCCTTTATGATCCCTTATTTTATTTCACTTTTTTTCCTCGGTATACCGCTTATGTGGATTGAATGGACCCTTGGCCGCTACGGCGGAGGCTTTGAACATGGGACTGCCCCGGGCATATTCCACAGTGTCTGGCAGAAGAACCGCTTCATAAAATATTTCGGCGTTATCGGCATATTCGGGCCCCTGGTAATTTTTATATATTATACCTATATAGAATCGTGGACGCTTGCTTACAGCCTGTTTTCATTAATGGGAAAATACTCCGCTATTACTACCCAGGCATCAATGCGGGGTTTCTTAAGCGGATTCCAGGGATTAGAAAAAAATCAATATTTTAACGGCATAGGCACGGCGTATTTATTTTTTTTGATTACTTTTGCGGCTAATATCTGGGTTATATATTACGGGATAAAAGGCGGCATAGAAAAGCTCTGTAAATGGGCAATGCCGCTTTTATTCATTTTCGGTTTTATACTAATGTTTCGCGTTATTACATTAGGCACGCCGGATTTAACTAAACCGGATTGGAATATTTCCAACGGCTTCGGCTTCCTCTGGAATCCGGATTTTTCGGCTCTAAAATCGGCAAAGGTCTGGCTTGAAGCAGCAGGCCAGATATTTTTTACCTTAAGCGTAGGCATAGGCGTAATACTTACCTATGCCAGTTATTTATCAAAAGGCGATGATGTGGTGCTTTCGGGGTTAAGCGCATCGAGCACCAACGAATTAGCCGAAGTCATATTGGGCGGTAGCATTATTATCCCTGCGGCATTCGTTTTCTTCGGGCCCATAGATACCCAGTCCATTGCCCGGTCGGGTGTATTTAACCTGGGGTTTGTGACTATGCCTCTGGTTTTGAATCAATTACCACTTACGCAAATCTTAGGTTTTTTCTGGTTTTTCCTTTTATTTCTTGCAGGGATTACTTCCTCAATTTCACTTGCCCAGCCGGCAGTGGCATTTTTGGAAGATGAATTTGACATTAACAGAAAAAAGGCAGTCGGCATATTCGGGGTTGTGGCATTTATTTTATGCCAGCCGGCAATATTTTTCTTAAGTAAGGGTGTTGTTGATGAACTGGATTTCTGGGGTGGGACATTCTTCCTGGTATTATTTGCGACAATTGAAACTATCCTTTTTGCCTGGGTGTTTGGGATGGATAATGCCTGGGATGAAATACATAAAGGGGCGGATATGCGCGTGCCCCGTATTTACAAATTTATAATAAAATACATCACGCCTTTATTCTTGTTTTTTATACTCGGCATCTGGTTTTGGCAGGAGTGGGTTCCTATTATATTCATGAAGAATGTATCTCCCGTTAACCACCCGTATGTTTTAACTACAAGAGTCGGGCTCCTTGCGGTATTCCTTTTGCTTGCGGTTATGGTAAAAATAGCCTGGAGGCGCAGAAAGGCCGGGATGGAGAATATAAGATGAAACCCGGGGGTTGGATATTCTTGAGTTTATCGTGGGGGTTTATCCTGGCGTTGACCGTATTTTGTTTCATAAAGGTCTTCGCAAAAAAAGAATTGAAATAAAATCATTATGAACCGTTTAGCCAATTTTTTAAGCATATTAAGCCTTGCCTGCGGGTTTGTCTCTATTATTTTTTCGCTAGAAAGCCATTTTACCTTTGCCTGCTGGGCAATAATCCTGTCGGTAGTTTTTGACGGCCTGGACGGCCAGGTGGCCAGGAGAAACCCAGTCCCCAGCGAATTCGGCAAAGAGCTGGATTCCCTGGTAGACGTAATATCTTTCGGCATTGCCCCTTCGGTATTGGGGTATATATTTGTTTACCGGGATTTCTACTTCTGGGCCGCAGCCGCGTTATTTATATATTTATTGTGCAGCGTAATGCGCCTTGTAAAATATAACATTATGCCGAAAGAGAAAGCCGCGAATTATTTTATCGGTTTGCCTACTACTGCCGCTGGAGGGATACTCGTCTCTTTTATATTGGTCTATAGAAGGAAAGAAGATATGTTTATGCCGGAATTCCTCCCCAGCATACTTTCGCCAAAGTTTATCCCCATTATATTCTTGATTATAGTTCTGATTTTGGCGTATCTAATGGTTTCGCGCATAAAGTATTTGAATCTTGATGGCATAAAAGATATCTTTGGCAAGAGGATAAAACCTGTGATTTCTATCGTGACGATTTTACTGGTCATAGGTATTTATTTGCATAAAGAGGGATTTATTTTATTTACACTTTTTTTAATCTACTTGATTTTTTCTCCTTTTGTGGTAAAAAGGTTAAATAGCCAAACATAGAAACGGATCGAAAAGCTTTAGATAGATTATGCCGAGGTAGCTCAGTGGTAGAGCGCGGCCCTGAAAAGGCCGGCGTGGGGAGTTCGATTCTCTTCCTCGGCACCATATAAAAACGGGGGGTTTTCATA
>SBBM01000037.1 GCA_005239725.1 Planctomycetales bacterium
AAAAACATCAAAATCGCCCACAAAAAGCTCTTTTCTTTTGAATTTTTTGCCCCCTTTAATTTTTTGTTTCTTGAGGAAAAACAAAAATGCCAAACCAAGAATCTAAAAAGAGTTACAAATTTTTTGCCTCCAAAGTCTTTATCCGGACTTTCGGTTGTCAGATGAATACGCGGGATTCGGAAGTGATTTGCGGCCTGCTTCAGAAAGAGGGTTACAATATTACTGATGAGCTGGAAAAAGCCAGCATTGTAATATTTAATACCTGCTCGGTACGACAGCATGCGGAAGATAAGGTCTGGAGCGAGATAGGAAGGATTGCAAAAACGGGGTCAGACCCAAAAAAACGGGGTCTGACCCCGTTTTTGCCTATCATTGGGGTTGTTGGCTGTATGGCGCAAGAACACAAGGAGAAAATTTTTGCGCGGGCGCCGGGGGTTGATTTTGTGGTTGGTCCGGCGGATATAGATAAAATCCCGGGGATTTTGAAAAAAATAGGGACAGTCCCTAAAAAGCAGGGGCAGTCCCTGCTTTTACGCAAGATATGGGAGACGGACGGCGATACCCGTCCGGATGAAATTTATCATGAGGGATTTTATCAGGAAAAAGACCACGCCTATGTGGTAATCTCCGAGGGCTGTTCAAATTTCTGCTCTTATTGCGTTGTGCCTTATGTACGTGGGCAGTTGCATAACCGCAACCATGAAGATATTTTGAAAGAGATTAAGGAAGCGATATCATCGGGAAAGAAGAAAATCACCCTTCTCGGGCAGAATGTAAATGCCTATAATACTGACGGTGTAAATTTCATAAAACTTATTGGATTGGTCGGCGGCATTAAGGGGCTGGATGAGTTTAGTTTTATCACTTCCCATCCTCGGGATACTTCAATCAATTTGTTTAAGGCAATGCGGGATTCGGAAAAACTAAAAAAATACCTGCATATGCCGGTGCAATCCGGCTCGGATAGGATATTAAAATTGATGAGCCGGGGCTACGAGAGAAATTTTTATTTGGATTTGGTCAGCAATTATCGTAAAATTGTAAAAGACGGGGTTCTCACTACGGACATAATCGTAGGTTTCCCCAGCGAAACGGAAAAGGATTTCCAGGATACATATGATTTGGTTAAAGATGTAGGTTTTAATGCCGCCTATATCTTTAAATATTCTCCCCGCCCGGATACTGAAGCGGCAAAATTGGCGGATGATGTTCCGAGGGCCGAGAAAGAAAAAAGGCACGCCTTAATTTTGGAGTTGCAGAAAAAAATATCTAAAAGAAAACATGATTAAATTACAAATTACAGATTACAGATTACAAACAAATTGCAATATCAAATTTACAATACCCAAAAAATCAGCTCGTAACTTTGCAGTTGTAATTTCGGTATTGCTTGTAATTTGTGTATTGTCTATTGAGATTTTTACCAATGCCTATGCCTCGGATCTTGAGAGTGCCAAAGTTTATTTCCTGAACGGAAATTATTCGGCCTTCATAAAAGAAGGTGAGGATATTATGGCTAAGACCGGCGCCCACTCTGAAAGTCTAGCCGAGTTGTATTACCTTCTGGGGTTAAGCTACCTTAAGGAAGGGAATTATCTGCGTGCTTCGGATATATTTGAGATAATCTTAAAGGAATTTAAGGCCGGAAAATTTACGAATGAAGCAAGGATAGGGCTGGCTGATGTTTATTTTTTGAAAGGCGATTACGATAAATCGGAATCCTATTGCCAGGGGTTAATCGGTGGCTCCAATGCCAATAAAATGAAGGCAAGCGCCTACTACCGGTTAAGCAAAATTGCCCTTAAGAAAGGGATGACGCAGGAGGCAAACGGCTATTTAGACAGACTAAAGAATGACTACCCTCTAAGCCCGGAATTAAGAATTAATAAAGAGATTACAGGGCCAGAATTTTATTATACAGTGCAGGTTGGCTCATTCTCGAAGCCTGCTAACGCAAGGAACCTTTCACAGAAATTAGCCGGAGAAGGGTACGAGGCTCACATTGAAGAAGGCATATCGAAAAGCGGCGCAAAGATTTACCGGGTGAGAGTCGGTAAATTCCCCTCACGCCAGGATGCAAAGGTTTTGGAAAAGAAAGTCTCCCGGGAAGGTTACCCCACAAAAATTTTTCCTTAAAATATAGTTCCGGATGAAGCCAAAAATAATCTTTCTTGTTGGGCCGACAGCAGCAGGGAAAACCGATGTCGCGCTAATATTAGGCAGAAAACTTAATGCCGAGATTATATCCTGCGATTCCATGCAGGTTTATAAGGGCATGGATATAATCACTTCCAAGGCCCCGGTTAATTTAAGAAAAAGGCTACCCCACTATTTAATCGGCATAGTCTCGCCGGAAAAAGAATATAATGTTTCAAAATACCGCAGAGACGCATTGGTTAAAGTTAGACAAATCATAAAAAAAGGGAAACCCCCTCTTTTTGTGGGCGGTAGCGGGTTGTATATGTCGATATTGATTGACGGCATATTTAAAATCTCCGCCCAAAATAAGGCCATCCGCAACACGCTTCATAAAGAGGCAGGGAGGTTCGGTAACGAACACCTTTATGACAGGCTTAAAAAAGTTGACCCACAGGCCGCCGCTAAAATCCACGTTAATGACAGAAGGCGCCTGGTCAGGGCGCTGGAGGTTTATGAAATAACCGGTAAGCCGATTTCTCATCTTCAATCGCAGAGGAAGGGGTTAGCCGATAAATACGACATAAGAATATTCTGCCTGAATATGGAGAGAGAGAAGTTGTATAAAAAAATAGAGGAACGGGTAGATAAGATGTTTGCCAGAGGATTAGTCGGTGAGGTAAAAAAACTCCTGAAACGGAAATTGAGTAAAACCGCGTCTTACGCAATCGGAATAAGAGAACTAAAAGGGTATTTTGAGGGGGCGTACGGTTTGGAAGAAGCCAGGCGTTTGATTAAGCACAATACGCGCCTGTATGCCAAAAGGCAGTTGACCTGGTTTCGTAAAGATAAACGTATCAACTGGATTAATATTAAAAGTGATGATAGTCCCCGGAAAGTCGCTTGCAAAATATATAAGTTTTTAGGACAACCGGCAAATCAATCGGCAGGGTGCCCCTGAAGATATGGAAAGAGTTGTTTTAGTTACTATAAAATCAGACCACGAAAGGGGGAGCTGGCGCCTTGAAGATGCGGCTAGTGAGTTAGAGGAATTGGCGAGCGCCTGCCACGTAGAGATTATAGATAATATCATATCCCTTATTGATAAGCCTAGGCCTAATCTTTTTATCGGCAAGGGCAAGGCTGAAGAAATAGCTTTATTCTGTCAGGCGGAAAATATTGATAGCGTAATTTTCAGCCACGACTTGTCCGGTACACACCAAAGGAACCTGGAAGAGATAATTGGCAGAAAGACCATTGACCGCACCCAGTTAATCCTGGATATATTTTCCCGCCGGGCCAGGACCCCGGAAGGCAAAATGCAGGTTGAGCTTGCGCAGCTGCAGTATCTTATGCCCAGGCTGGTCGGTAAAGGGATAATTTTATCCCGGCTGGGCGGCGGCATAGGCACCAGGGGGCCCGGCGAGCAGAAATTAGAGGTTGACCGCAGGCGGATAAGAAAAAGAATTGACGGTTTAAAAGAGGATTTGCGCCGCGTAAGTCTGCATCGCCAGACTTTGCGCAAAAAAAGAAAAGAGAACGCCATTCCTTCGGTTGCCCTGGTAGGCTATACTACTGGCGGGAAATCCACGCTTTTAAATACCCTCACTTCTGCGGGCCAAGTTGTGACAGGAAAATTATTTACTACCCTTGACCCGCTCTCACGGAACCTCAAGCTGCCTAACGGAGAAAATATCGTTATATCCGATACGGTAGGGTTCCTACATGCGCTTCCCCACCATTTGGTAGAGGCTTTTAAAGCTACGTTGGAAGAGGTTGTGGAGGCAGACTTATTAATTCACGTTTTAGACATAAGCCATCCGCTTGTGCACGAGCATCATGGGGCAGTTGTGCAGGTTCTTAAGGAGCTTAATGCCGAAGAAAAGAATATTATTACCGCCTTAAATAAGATTGACCTTATGGAAGATAAAATCTGGCTGGCGAAATTAAAAGAAGATTTTGTTAATCCCGTGGCAATCTCGGCAAAGTTTGGTCAGAACCTCGAAGCCTTACTGAAAGAGATTCAAAATAATTTTGCCAGCAAAATGGTTTTAGTTGAGACAACCATACCGCATTCCAGGATGGACGTGATGGATTTGTTTTATCGGGAAGGGAAGGTAGAAAGGGTTGAATATCTGCAACAAGGCATAAAAGTTAAGGTTAACCTGCCAAAATTATTATATCATAACCTCTTACACAACAAGGTAATATAAATATCAGTTAGAATATCTAATAAATTTAGTTAATTTAACTTGACAAATTTATTATTTTATGTTATAGTTATCATGGAACGTACTACTTGCTGAAAGGAGAAGGCAATGCCTATATTTGATATCCAGATTAGCCCTGATGAGCCGGTTTACGTAATCAGCGTAGTAAGTAAATTAGTTACTCTGCCGGTGTGGACTTTAAGGCAGCTGGATAAGGCAGGCATTGTCCGCCCGAAGAGGATAGGCAAAAAGAGCAGGCTTTATTCCTTAAAAGATGTAAGAAGGCTGGAATACGTGCATTATTTAATGGAAGAAAAACACGTGAATATTCATGGGATTAAAATTATTCTGGAGGAGCAGGATAAGAAGTAAAAATTTTTTGATTAATTATTAGCACTCTGATTGGGAGAGTGCTAAGCGAGGTGTCTACTATGCAAACGCCTAACAGAGAGATGAATCTTGAAGAGGAAGGTAACCCGCTGGAAAAATTCGGACGGGATTTAACCGAATTAGCCGCCAAGGGCAAGCTTGATCCGGTTATTGGCAGGGATGATGAAATCAGGCGGTTGATTCAGGTAATCTTGCGCCGCACAAAAAATAATCCCGTATTAATCGGTGATGCCGGAGTGGGAAAGACTGCGGTTGCCGAAGGCCTGGCCCAACGAATTATCCAGAAAGATGTCCCGGAGGGGTTAAAGAATAAGCGGATTATCGGTTTGGATTTGGGGAGCCTGGTAGCCGGGACTAAATTCCGCGGCGAATTTGAGGATAGGCTTAAGGCAGTATTAAAAGAGATTGAAGAAAAGGACGGAGAAATAATCGTATTTATTGATGAGTTGCACACACTTGTGGGCACAGGCGCGGCAGAAGGCGCAGTGGATGCCTCAAACATGTTGAAGCCCGCTTTGGCAAGAGGGATGTTGCGCTGCATCGGGGCAACTACGCTTGATGAATACCGCAAATACATTGAGAAAGATGCGGCGTTAGAGCGCAGGTTCCAGCCTATTTATATCGACGAGCCAAACGTAGAAGATACGATTGCTATCCTCAGGGGTTTAAAAGAGCGGTATGAACTCTACCATGGGGTGCGCATAAAAGATAGCGCGCTTATTGCCGCTTCAACCCTTTCCTCGCGTTATATTACAGCCAGGTTCCTGCCGGATAAGGCAATTGATTTAATTGACGAGGCCGCCAGCCGCCTGCGTATGGAGATTGATAGTAAACCCCATGCCCTTGATGAGATTGACCGCAAGATTATGCAGATTGAGATTGAGCGCCAGGCCCTAAAAAAAGAAAAAGACAAAGGCTCGGAAAAACGCCTGCAGGATTTAGAAAAAGAATTAAAGGAACTACAGGTTAAAAGCAGGGAGTTGAATGTCAGGTGGCAAAAAGAAAAGGAATTGATTATCCAGGTGCGTAAGATTAAGGAAGATATCGAAGGGGCCAGAAAAGAAGAGAAAGCCGCGGAGAAGAGCGCTGACCTGGCGCGTATCGCCGAAATCCGTTACGGACGGATAAGGGATTTAGAAGATACGTTAAAGGTTTTTAGCCAAAAATTAGCAGAACTTCAAAAACAGGGGACTCTGCTTAAAGAAGAGGTTGATGAGGATGACATTGCGGTAGTGGTGGCAAAATGGACCGGTATTCCGTTGACTAAACTTTTGGAAGGCGAGGCTGAGAAGTTGCTAAAGATGGAGGACCGTTTAAAGGAGCGGGTAGTAGGCCAGGGTGAGGCAGTAGAATTGGTATCTTCCTGTATCCGCAGGCAGCGCAGTGGTCTTTCTGACCCGCACCGCCCTGCCGGGGTCTTTATCTTTGTCGGCCCGACAGGTGTAGGCAAAACTGAACTTGCCAAGTCGCTTGCCTGGTTCCTGTTTGATGATGAATCGGCATTAGTGCGCATTGATATGTCGGAGTACATGGAAAGACACTCAGTATCGCGCTTAGTCGGCGCTCCTCCGGGATATGTGGGTTACGAAGAAGGGGGTCAGCTTACCGAGGCAGTGAGGCGCCGGCCCTATTCGGTAATACTCTTTGACGAAATTGAAAAGGCGCATTCCGATGTATTTAATTTGCTCTTGCAGATTTTTGATGATGGGCGCCTGACTGACGGCCAGGGCAGGGCGGTGAATTTTAAGAATACCGTAATCATTATGACCTCTAACCTGGGTACGCAGAAACTGGGTAAAGGTGGGACTAAAGAGCAGGAAAAGCGGATGATCAACGAAGAGTTGAAAGCGCATTTCCGTCCGGAATTCCTTAACCGGGCAGATGAGATAATAGTTTTTAACCATCTTAATAAGGAAGATGCGGCAAGAATCGTGAATATCCAGCTGGAGGCCGCAAGATTGCGGCTTAAAGAAAATAACCGGGTGGAGCTCTGTTTAAGCGATAAGGTTGCGGAGTACCTTGTTAATGAAGGGTTTGACCTGGTTTTCGGCGCCCGTCCTTTAAAAAGGTTGATTCAGAAGAGAATAGTTGATCCTCTGGCGCTAAAGATACTTGAGGGCGGCATTAAACCGGGCGATAAGGTTACGGCTGAGATTAAGGATGGAGATATCTTATTTAGAGGT
>SBBM01000011.1 GCA_005239725.1 Planctomycetales bacterium
ACTTGACAAATAATGGGTTATGTGCTAAAAAGGGCATAAACTAGGTTATACCATTGGAGATGACTTTAATCCAGGCACAAAAGGAGGTGAAGGCAAAAGATAAGCCGGAAGTCAGCCAAAATCCAATGATATACTATATAGAGCAAATCTCTAGGAAGCAAATTTTAATACCTAGTTAACATATTCTTCGTATTTAAAAGGAGGTAGTTCAACATGATTAAGCGCTTGACATTAGTACTTGCTTTAGCGTTTGTAGTAGGCATGGCTTTTAACGCCTACGCAGAAGTGCAGAATGTAAAAGTTAGCGGTGATTTTAGCTTACAGGGAGTTGCCCGCGAGGCATTTGACCTTGGGAGCACTGTCGCCGCAAACGATGTCGGAAGATCTGCAGTTGACGGCACTGTCATGATAACCAGGTTAAAAGTCGATGCGGATTTAACCGACAATGTTATGGCAACGGTCGGTATCCGTAATGAGCAGGTCTGGGGAACTTCAAGCAGGACAACCACGGGTGACGGTGATTTTCATATTTCTTTGGGTTTTGTTACGCTCAAGGAATTTTTCTATGATTGGCTTACCCTGAAACTTGGTTTTCAGCCAATCCGTTTAGGCAGCGGTCTGCTTATTGGCGATGCTGACACGAACCGCGTGGCTAGCGGTCCTTTGGGCAATGAATTCGGCGACCTGTCCACCAAAAAGGCATTTAACGGGTTAGTAGGCGTGATGGATTTTAACCCCTTAACCTTGACTTTGGGCGCAGTCAAAGCCGCCGAAGGTAGTGTTGATAACGCTAGCGATGACCAGAATGTTTTCGTGGTAAACGCTGATTATAATACCGGCGTAATGAAGACAGTGGGTTCGCTGTATTATGTGCTTAAGGATACAAGCAAGACCGACGTGAACAACATCGGCGCGCGCGTAACTTCTATGCCTATTGAGAATTTAAGCGTGAGTGCGGAATATGTCCAGCAGTTATTGAAAAATATCCGTAAGGATAATAACCACTCTACTGCTAACGCGATATTGCTTGGCGCGACATATTCTATGCCGGAAGTTTCCATGAAACCCAGCATCGGATTGGATTATGCGCGCTTAAGCCGCAACTGGGATGTAATGTATGAGGATATTTCCCCTGCTGATATTTTCAACGCGATAACTCCGAATACGGATGCCCAGATAATCGGGGCAACTGCAACAGCCAAACCCCTGGAAGACTTAAGCGTAAAACTGCGTTATATGAACGCGCAGCTGGTTGATGCTGTTGGCGATACTACTCTTCCCCTTTGGCCGTTTTCCAGCGCTACCTCATATTACAATATGACCGATAGCAAAGGGTTGGGGAATGAAGTTGATTTACACCTCACCTATGATTATACGGAAGATGTTAAATTCGGGCTTATGCTCGGATATTTTAAGCCCGGCGATGCCTTTGACGAGACAAACCGCAAAGCTGCTTCTCAGGTTATAGGTTCGATGAAGGTTACATTCTAATAGTTCAACATATGTGAAATACGCCCTCGCCCCGCATTCTGCGGGGCGAGGGTTTTTTATTATGCTATATCTTGCCTTTATCTTCCATATGCACCAGCCCTACTATAAGAACCTGCTTACTCAAAGGGCGGATGTTCCCTGGGTCAGGCTCCACGGGATTAAAGATTATATGGACATGGTGCAGATTCTGGGAAAATATCCCTCGATACATCAGACTTTCAACCTGGTCCCCTCTTTAATTGAGCAGCTGGAAGATTATGTGAGCGGGCGGATTAAGGACCGGTTCCTGGAGCTCTCATATAAGCCGGCAGCCGAATTAACTCCCCGGGAAAAAGAGTTTGTCCTGGAAAAATTTTTTATGATCAACAAAGAAAGGGTAATTTCCGTCTTCCCCCGCTATTATGAATTGTACCTGAAGAGGCAGGCGAAAAAGGCATTTGCCCTGCAGGATTACCAGGACTTACAGGTATGGTTTAATCTGAGTTGGTTCGATTATTATTACCGGGTAAATATGCCGGAATTGCGTAAAATTGTCGCAAAGGGCAGGTTTTTTTCCGAGGAAGATAAGCGGGTTGTTTTAGATAAGCAGTTTGATATTTTAAAGGAAATCATCCCCACTTATAGGAAATTCAGGGAGAACGGGCAGATAGAGGTAATCATAAGCCCCTATTACCACCCCATATTGCCGTTACTTTATAATACCAATATCGCAAAAGAGGCTAACCAAAAAACGAGTCTCCCTCAGACCCAGTTTAGCTACCCGTCTGATGCGGCGGCCCAAATTGAGGAAGGAGTAAGTTTTTATAAGTCAACTTTTAACGATGTGCCTTATGGCATGTGGCCTTCGGAAGAGGCAGTGAGTGAGCACATATTGCCTTTATTGATGCGGGCGGGGATAAACTGGATTGTCGCGGATGAGGCCATATTATTCAGGTCATTAAAGAAGAGGAAAAGGGAAACCAGGATTTTATATCAACCTCATCTCTTAAAAAGGGGAGAGGGTGATTTAAACATTGTTTTTCGCGACCGGAATTTGTCGGATTTGATAGGCTTTGTCTATCACGATTGGAAAGCCGAAGACGCTGTAAATGACTTTATGAAACATCTGGAAAATACGCACAAGGCCTTTAAAGATGAGGATATTCTGGTTACTATCGCTATGGACGGAGAAAACGCCTGGGAGTATTACCGCAATGATGGTTATGATTTTTTAAGCCTTCTTTATGAACGTTTATCGGAATCTAAATTCATACGAACATGCACTGTTGCGGAATATCTGAAGATGCATCCCCCAAAAACAGAAATCGGCCGGCTCTCGCCGGGCTCATGGATATATGCCGAGTTTTCCAAATGGATAGGCAACCCCGCAAAGAATAGGGCATGGGAATATCTTTTAAGGGCGAGGGAAGAGCTTGAGCAGGTTGAACACGCCCATAAACTGCCTGAAGAAAAATTAAATTTGGCCTGGAAACAGATGTATGTGGCAGAGGGCAGCGACTGGTTCTGGTGGTACGGGGATAATCAGGAAGATTTTGATAACCTTTTCCGCACGCATTTATCTAATTTCTACCGCATCATAAATAAGGAAGTGCCGGAGTATTTAAATAAACCCATAACTGCTTGACATAAAAGAGGTTTTGTGTTATAAACACAATAATGGGCAGAAGAGATATTTATGAACATTTAGCCGAAATCTATCTCGACACCTCCGTAAAAAAACGAAGGAAACCTGAAAAATACCACCGCCATCTCAAAATAATTCTTACGGCAATTTCCGCGGTTACATTAATCTTTATGACTTTACTGTCCGCCAATATCTATAATAAAAATAAACACCTGAATTCGCATATGGCCCTGATACTCCAGCCGGATACCGTAAAAATAAATTTCAATCTCGATTCAGCTAAAAAACAGGCATACTCCCTGAGATTGAACAAAATGGATTTAAATAAATTTAAGACGCTGAAATTCAGTGTAAAAAAGACAAATTACCGCAATAATATCGCATTAAGGGTGGAATTTATCAATGCCTTTAAGGAAAAGTCCGAGGTTTATGTGAAAGCCGTCTCGAACAAGTGGCAGGAATATAAAATCGCTCTCGCGGATTTTAAGAATATAAGCGACTGGTCGGATATGCTGGATTTATCTTTTATTATTGAGGAGTGGAATACTGCGGAAAAGGGCGGCGCAGTTTATATAGATAATATAGGATTGTTGCGTTAAAAAGGGGAGGAAAAGTCATATGCGGATTATTGCGGTTACGAACCAAAAGGGGGGATGCGGAAAAACTACTACGGCGATAAATTTAGCGGCTTCTTTGGCTTCTTGCGGCAAAAAAGTTTTATTGATAGACCTGGATCCTCAGGCGCACGCAAGTTTAGGGCTGGACGTTAAATCCGAATTGAGCATTTATAACGTGTTATCAAAGGTTACCCAAAAAAAAGTCAATCTGGATGAAATTATACAGAATATAGACAACAATTTCGATTTAGCCCCTTCGGATATCATATTAAGCACGCTTGAACAGGAGCTTGCCGGGGAGATCGGCAGGGAGTCGCGGCTCTGGGAGGTGCTGGATAATTTTCAAGGCGATTATGATTATATCCTCATAGATTGCCCGCCAAACCTGGGGCTCCTGACTATTAATGCCATAAGGGCAACGGATGAAATAGTTGTGCCTGTGGAGGCAAGCAGGTTTTCTCTGGAGGGCCTGGGCCAGCTCATTGAAATAATGAACCTGGTTACCGAAAGGCTGGGGCATGAAGTTTCCTACCGGATATTAGTCGCTAACTTTGATTCCCGCCTGCGCCATTCTTTTAAAATGCTTGAGAAAATAAAATCTGCGTTTGCGGATAAGGTATTCGCTACCATAATCCATGTCAATGTTAAGTTAAAAGAAGCGCAGAATGAAGGCAGGCACGTTTTAAGCTACGATAAATATTGCCGCGGCTCAAAGGATTATTTCCGCCTATCGCGCGAGATTATCACTCTGCATGAATCCGGTCAAGAGCTGCCTGTTGTATTTTCCATAGCGGCTCCGGAAGCAAAGGAAGTCCATATTGCGGGAGAATTTAACGGATGGCAACTAGACAGTGCCAGCCGCATGGAGCAGAATAATGGAGTGTGGACCAGGAAGGTCAGGCTTTCCCCCGGGCAACACCGTTACCGTTTTGTGGTAGACGGCAGGTGGGTCGAAGACCCCACCAACCCTGCCAAGGAATTAAACCCTTACGGAGAAATGGATTCATTAATCAAGATTTAACACCTGGCGCTAAGTGGTATTGCGCCAGTGTGCCCTTTCCGGGCAAGGAGGTAGGTATGCCTTTAAAAAAGAAAATAAAGAAAGCAGCTAAGCCTAAAAAAAAGAAGGTTATTAAAAAGAAGCCGTTAACTAAGAAGGCCGTTAAGAAAAAGCCGGTGGTTAAAAAGGTCAAAGAAAAGGTTTTAGGCATTGTGACGCATTATTTCCCCAAAGTCAGGGCGGGCGTAATGAAATTAAAAGGGCCGCTTTCAGTCGGGAATGTAATTAAAATCAAAGGCCATACTACCGATTTTACCCAGACTGTAAGCTCGATGCAGATTGACCATGTGCCGGTAGATAATGCAAAAAAAGGCGATGAAATAGGGTTGTTGGTTGATTCCCGGGTGAGAAAAAAGGATATGGTGTATTTGGCTTAAAAGGAGAAGGGGGGAGAAGTTATGATGGGCATGGGAAGCAATATCGGAACATATATAATCGGTTTAGGCATAGGCTATATTGTTTTATCAATTGCAAAAAAAGAAGACAAGAAATTGTTGAGGTTTTTAGGGTATGCCATCGGCATAATAATGATTTTGTCCAGCTTAACTCTCATCGCCAAAGAGGTATGCAAAACAAAAAAGATGCGCCATATGATGATGAAGAGGCACAAGATGATGATGCAGCAAAAGTCGCCGGTAAAGCCGGAAATGATGCCTCCGGAAGAAGACTTAGAAATGATGGTGCCGTAAAGGAATAAATATAAAGGGCTGGCCTCTAAAGTCGGCCCTTTAATTTAACTAATTATTGAGTATATACTCATAATAACTCGGGCGTTAAACATAGGTAAAAGCAGGTAAAGTTATGAAATTCAAAGGAAGGCCAAGGAAGTATAGAGTAATAACCGGTGGGCCCCGGATAAGCCAATTTAGTCCCAGGGGTAAACCAGGGAGACCCGATGAAGCGGCTCTCGCCGCAGACGAGTTTGAAACAATACGTCTAATTGACTTTAGGGGGTTACGGCAAATAGAAGCCGCCAAATCCATGGGCATATCCCAACAAACCCTTAGCAGGATATTGCGCAAGGCACGCAAAGCAATAGCCGATGCCATTGTTAATGGTAAAATAATCCGCATTGGAGGCGCAGAAAGTAATATTTGAGGCGTAATTAATCAGGGAATCTATCCGGAGATTGACTCCAAAATCCACCTTAAATAGCACTAAAATATGTAATTTTATTTTAAATACGTCATATTAAACTTAAATAACAACTTCCTATAATATATATTATGTTAACTTCGCCAAATAGAAAAAAATGTGTAACTCGTTATATTTAAATAAGTTATATCATTTGTGGTTTTCCGGTGGAAAAGCGGCTTTTGATTTACTCAGGTTTAACTGGATTTCCTGATCACTGCAGTTTATTGCGGGTTTTGATATTTATTCGGCTGGCGTATCCTGGGAAAGCACCCGGCTTATTTCGTTTAAAAGCCGGTTAGGGTCAATTGGTTTGCCGATAAAGCCTTTTGCTCCAAGGCGCACGCTCTGGACCACCTCTCCATCCCCGTCCACTAGAGAGGTTACTATGATTATTTTTGCCTTGGGATCCAGGGTCTTTATTCTCTTAATCGCCATATGACCATCAGGCTTCATTAAGATATCCATAGTTACGAGGTCGGGTTTAAGTTCGGCATATTTTTCGACCGCTTCCTGGCCGTTTATTGCCTCTCCAATAACCTCGTGGTTTCCGCTTTTGAGTATGTCGGCAATCATTTTTCTTACAAGCTTTGAATCTTCGCAGATCAATATGCGGGCCATGTAGTTCCTCTCTTTTAGCCGTTTTTTAGTATATAATAATACTATGTTAAATATGGAGAGTCAATAGTTCTTTATCTGCTTGCCGTTACGCAGGCGGAATAAGAGCAGCGCTAGCAAATAGACCGCCAGACCTAAAGCGAGGCCGATGAGAAGGTATCCCGTTAGGGCGGGTAAAATCAGCTTTAGAAACGAGGCCTTAAAAAGGTCCAGCCAGCGAAAATTCCTTGCGAACGAGCTCCAGCTTTCATAAAGGCTGTGGCTGTTTATCCTGAATATAAATGCCCCTAATTTAATTGAGAGGAAAAAAGTTACTACGGTGAGCCAGGTATTCGTAAGCAGCATGCCAATCAAGGCGCTGGTGCGGTTTACCCGCAAGAAGGACGCAAGGATGAGCGTTGTGAAGAACCCTAACGCCGGCAATATCCCCAGGAATACGCCTATGGCTAACCCTAGGGCTATCCTTTGGGGCGTGTCGTTAATGCGCAGTATCCTTAAAAAGCCGATTTTTAGCGAATTTGCGAATTTTAAGAGGCTGGACATTTTTTATTGAGGTGATGGTTTTATATTTACGCCGGCAAACCTTTCTAAGCCATATGATTCCTGTATCCAGCCGTTCGATAATCCGTATTTTTCCATTATTTCTTTGGCCTTTTCGTATTCCTCGCATGTTATGCGGCGCGATAATTCTTTAAATTGTTTTGCCTTATAATACGGCAAATACTGGCTCATCAGGCTTATGTAGGTCTCTTTTGAAAGCTCATTTGCGATGAATCCCATTATTTTTTCCGTACCCGAGATATCATTTGGCAAAACCAAGTGCCTTATAATCATGCCTCTTTGTATTATTCCGTGTTTATCAAGTTTGACCGTGCCTACCTGCCTGTGCATTTCTTTTACCGCCTCCCGGTTGTATTTTGGGTAATCGGGAGCCGAAGAATATTTAGCCGACACTCCTGAATCAGCGTAGCGCATATCCGGCAGGTAAATATCAACTATACCCTCAAGGAGTTTTATAGTATGCGCAAGTTCGTATCCCCCGGTATTATGAACAAGGGGTATTTTTAATCCTTCAGGGATAGCGATAATCAGGGCTTTTAATATCTGCGGCATTACGTGCGTAGGCGTAACCAGGTTTATGTTGTGGCAGCCCAGGCTTTGTAATTCCAGCATAATTTGAGCCAATTCCTCGAAATCTATCTCCCTCCCCTGCCCTAACTGGCTAAATTCATAGTTTTGACAATAAACACAAGCCATATTGCAGAAAGAAAAAAAGATTGTCCCTGAACCGTTTTCTCCTGAAATGGGCGGCTCTTCGCCGTAGTGCGCCATAAAACTATAGACTTTGGGCTTAAGGCCGGTATTACAAAAACCCTTTTGGCCTATCAGGCGGTTTGCCTTGCATTTCTGCGGGCAGATACAGCAGGATTCAAGCATTTTAAAAGTTTTTTCAACTACGCGGCTTAAGGCGCCGTTATTATAAGATTCTAAATAAGCCGGATACATTTTATTCCTTAGCCTGCGCCGTGTAGAGTTCCCGTATTTTGTTGAATATCATAATGTATTCCCGGCTCCTATAGTCCGGGTACGTCCATTCCCAGGGTTTAAATGTTTTATCCTGGTAAAAAAGCGTTATCTCGGCAAAAATCCCCTTATTCAAATATATGCGGTGCATATAATCTTTTGTAGAGGCAAGGACAAGCTTTGCCGAATCTAAATAGCCGGGGTCAATATTGATTCTCCGCAGTCCCCGCGAAGAAAGTTTTTCCTCAAGCCGATTTGTTACTATCTTTATCTCTGACAGATATTCCGGATGAATTGGCTTTCTAAAAGCAATAAAAGCCCGTTTTAAATCCCTGCCGAACTCCTTTTCGTAATAATCCGTATGCCTAAAAGGCAGGGTTTCGCTTTCAAAATCAATTTCGCCGAAGAGTTTTTCAAGGATTTTTTTTGTTTTTCCGTAAAGTCCGGCGTCTTTGAATATAAATCCGATGATTAGTTTTACGGGCGGGTATTTTTTTATTTTACCCATTAGTTTGGGGGTTTTATGATTTTTTGGGAAAGAATTGAGCTATATACCGGGATATTTTTTGCTGTGGCCCGTGCTTCAGTTCATTGAAGAAAATGGCGATGTTAAATCCGGATTTCTTATCGTCCTCTGTCCTTACGATTACGCCATTGCAATTAATATCGTAACTCTGACGTTTATTTTTACCGCTCATTATAGAGAGGGTCATTTTTACCGCGACCTTTGTAAACGGGGGTATATACTTGTCGATATGGCAATACGCGCCTAAACAACTAATATTCTGTGTAGTTGTCTCGAAGGCGTATCCGCCAACCGCAACTTTAAACGGGAGCCTTTTTTCTATCCTGGGATGCTTCCTCTTCTCGATTACATTACGTTTTCTCACCCCTGGGTTCCTTATCTTTCCTAGTTTTAATCCAGCATTTTTTGCTACAATAAAATTTTCCGTTACGGTAATAGCGTTTTAGCTTTTTTATGGGTTTGCCGCATCCTAGGCAGCTAGTCTGCTTTTCTGCCTCCTGGGGGGGCGCCGCCCCTTCTTTTTTTTTGGTTTCCTCCACTGCCATTTTCGCTCCTTATTTCTGATTTGTTTAGAAATTCTAAAGGTCACAACCATAACTATAACATATATTTTTAGCCATGTCAATGGCGTAAAAATTCGGGTAGTTCTTAATCTACTTCGAAGGAAATTATTACGTTGAAAGAAAGCTGCGGATAGTCCAGCTCCTTTGGAAAATATGGAAACGGCGATGCGTCCCTGACGCTTTGCAGGGCCACTTGCCTCAAATAGGGATTGGCAGAAGACTTGTCCTCTAAAAGCTTTGTTTCTTTTATCTGGCCGTTCGCATAGACAATAAAGGATAGATAGACCTCTCCTGTCTCTGTGCGGGTGTAATTCTGGTAGGCAGCGCGCCTTATTTTCTCGCGTATGAGTTGGTAGTAATTTATGTACGAAGGGTTATTGATTTTATCAATATCCACGGGAGGCAGGGTTATTTTCTTTTTAACGGCAATAACATCGGGTTTAATTGCCGTCGGTTTGACGAGGCTGGGGACGTTACGGGTAAAAAAATCCCTGTTTTTGTTAAAAATATTTTCCTTTTCAGCGGTTACGGGAGGCAAAACATTTTTTAGCGTAATTTTCCCGGGGCGCGTCAAGTCCAGGTTTTTTTGATGCCTGGCGCTTTTGGGGATCTTTTTTTGTTGCTCCCGGATCTTTACATAACTTACTTCTATTTTTTCGCCTTTCTTAATGCTGGGGAAAAGGTCGAGGTCCGGGTTTTGAAGTAAGATGGCGGTATGGACGATTACGGAAATTAAAAGGGTGACGCGGAAGATTTTATCAGATGCCATGCGCTGCCTCCAGGCCATGGCTCTCTAACAGGGCATTATTTTTAAGCATGGCGATAGTTTCTCCTTCTAAAACAAGCCTGCCGTTATCCAGCAGGGCTACCCGGGAACATAATTGCAGGACAAAATCCAAATCATGTGTGGCGATAACCTTCGTATGGTTAATTTTTTTGAGGAAATTTATCAAGTCCCGCCGGTGGCGGGGGTCAAGGTTACTGCTGGGTTCGTCAAATACGAGTATTTCCGGTTTCATCGCCAGGACCGTTGCCAGGCATGTCCGTTTCTTTTCCCCATAGCTTAAGTGGTGCGACAGCCTATCCTTTAAATGCATCGTATCGGTTTGGACCAACGCAGAATCGACCTCCCGGATTATTTTTTCTTTTGGCCAGTCAAGGTTAAGCGGACCGAAGGCTACATCGTCAAATACCGATGGCATAAAAAGCTGTGAGTCGGCATCTTGGAACACAAGCCCGACTTTTTTGCGGATGGAAGCAAGGTTTGCGGCGTTTATCTCCAGGCCGCAAACCTTAATCAATCCGTCCCCTTTTAATATGCCGTTAAGGTGCAATAATAAGGTTGATTTGCCTGCCCCATTAGGCCCGATTATGCCGATGGATTCCCCTGCGGCTACTTCCAGGGATAAATTCTGCAGCGCTTTTGTGCCGTCGGGATAAGTAAAAGTTAAATTAACAATTTCAATTACTTTATCCATATCCGCCGGTTAAAGATTTTATAAAAGTTAACAATGCAATAATTATTAGCATAAAGGCAATATCCTGTGGTTTTATCCGGAAGGCGTCCAGGGTTTTGATATCGCCGGTAAATCCCCGGGCGCACATCGCTATATAAACCATTTCCGCCTTTTCGTAGACATGTATAAAAAATACGCTTAATCTCCCGGAAAATGCCCTAATCTTTGGCCTGGCGCATGAGCGCGCGGCAACCGCGTATTTTATTTTCATCATTTGGTCTTCCGCAAGAAAAATATAACGGTACATAAAAGATAAAACCATAATGATTATTTTGGGCATTTTCAGGTCTATAAGCCCTTTGAGTAAATCCGCAAATTTTGTCGTACTGCCTAGGATAGCCAGGCAGGATGCCGATAGCACTGCTTTTATAAAACAATTCCAGAAGATTAATACCCCTTCCCTGCTTATTGTGAAATGTATTTGGGCGATGCGCCATCTGGCAATCGGGGTGCCGCCTTTTAAAAACGGCATAAAGATTGCAACCATAATGGCGAATGGGATTATAGTCAGGATCCTTTTAAGGATAAACAGAAAGGGAATCTTGGCAAAAATTGTCAGCATAATTAATATTAATCCGTAATATGCAAATGAATAAATGTTCTGAGCAGAGGTAAAAATTATAAAGAAAATAAACGCAAGAAAGGTAATTATTTTTATACGTGGGTCAAGGCGGCTGATTATGCTTTGGTTTCGGCTATATTCATCGAAATAATAGTGTTCCATGGTCAGGTTTTGTAAATAATGTCCGGACGAATCCGCCTGAGAAAGCTGATGATAAGGACTGTGATTATCCCTTCAATTATGCCTGTAAGCATATGCGTAAATAACATTGCCGTCAGGGTTATTTTAAAGGGTGAAACACCGGAAAACCCCAGTTCTGCGGCGCAAGCTGTTGCAGCCAGGATAACCGAGAAACATGTACTTGTAAAGATTGCCAGGGCCTGTTTTTTGGTGACACAAAGCAGCCGGTAGGGAATGTAGGCGCCTATCGTGTTAAGGATGCCGATATTCAAGATATTCGCGCCGAGAGCAGTTATCCCCCCGTCCTGGAGAATGAAACTCTGGGCTAAAAGTACGCAGGTCAATACGATTACTGCCGCGTATGGCCCGAGCAAAATGGCGGTTAAGGCGCCCCCTAAGAGATGTCCGCTTGTGCCGGCAAAAACCGGAAAATCTGCCAGCTGCACAATGAAAACAAAGGCCGCCGTTACCCCCATTAACGGTATAGCCCTTTCCTTGAGGGCAACGGTCGCCTTTTTTATTGAGTAAGCCAGTGTGCCTGCCGAAACCACCCAGGCAGGTATCAATACTTTTGCCGCTAAAAATCCGTCTGGTATATGCATGAGACTAGATTAACATAACCGGCCCAGGTTTGCAAGACGAAAACAATTTTGATAATTTAAAATTTAAATTTTAATCCGGAATAAAAAGACCTGCCTAATGTAGAATACCCGCGGATTTCTTGGTATTCTCTGTCAAAAAGATTCTCGATTCTTCCAAATAACTGTAAACAATTATTTAAGTCATAATAAACAGAAAAGTCTACTTTGGTATAGGGCTTTACTTTCTGGGTGTTATTGGAATTATTCCAAGTATGCCCAACGTATATTGTATTTAAGTCGAAGTTAACTTTATCCGCTAAAATCCAGTTTATATTAAACCCTATTTGATTCTCAGGTCTACGCACCAGTTTTAAGCCTGTTGTTTTATCTTTTGTTTTCATGTAGGTATAATTGAGGCCTACTTTAAGGTTCTTTATTGGCTTATAACTAACGTTTACTTCGAATCCATTCGTCCATGCCCTTCCAATATTTTTATATTTGCTTAGGGTAAGATCATAGTCGACCATATTTTCGAATTTATTATGGAAATAGGTTATATCAAAAGATAAATTGTCATCCAATAAATTTTGTTCAAATCCAAAATCATAACTTTTGCTTTTATCGGGCGCCAGATTGGGATCTCCGATAGGGCCTCCTCCAAAATCTTGTGTAGAGTATAATTGGTACAATGAAGGTGCCTTGAATCCTGTTCCCCAATTCGCCTTAAACCGGGTTTGCGTAGGCAATAAATACGAAGATGATAGTCTATAAGTGGTTTCGGTATCGAAAAGTTGATGGTCGTCTATTCTTATGCCGGGAGTAATAAAAAGGCGTTCCGTAAGTTTAAATTGATTCTGTAGATAGTAACCTTTATTTTTTATGGTTTTTCTATCAAATCTGGTTACAGTTGTTCGTGAGCGATAACTGGACGATCCTCTCTCTTCTTCATATTCAAAGCCAGCTGTAATTTTATCTATTTCAGCGATAGAGAGATTATGCTGCCATTCAATTTTTTGATTATTCCCTTTATACCAGCTTTGTATATCTTCAGTGGTATCGACGGTATCTCTTTCATCACGATATTGCCGCGTTACCTCAAGATAGCTAAATGATAATTTATGATCCCACCATGGTTTTAGATCCTGTGCAAATTCAAGTTTTCCTGCAAAATCTTTATACCAGGCGGTATAATTAGGGTCGTCTTCATAAGCTCCATCATCTAGGTCTGTCTCTGTATTTGCATGGCGGAATATGATATTTAATTTTGCATTATCAAGAATTTTATAACCTAAACGTGACGATAAGGTAAGATTTTGATAATTGTCACTTTCAGAAGTATCTTTGGCCTTTGAAATTCCTTCCGATTCAACTCTTGACACCATAAAGGAATAATCGCTATTTCCTGTAGCGCCATTTAAGCCGAAAGATTCTTTGAAAGTATTATGCTCCCCTCCTTCAGAAGTTATTTCAAATTTAGGCTTGCCTTTCCCTTTTTTAGTGATGATATTAATTACTCCGCCCATTGCATCGGAACCGTAGAGGGTGCTTTGCGGGCCGCGAATTACTTCGATGCGCTCTATATTATCTGTGGTGAGGTATGCAAAATTAAATGAACGATCAGTTGCCATTGGATCATTTACCTCTACCCCATCGATCATTACTAAGGTGTGTCCGGGTTTTGAACCTCTAAGGTAAATATTAGTTATACCGCCGTGTGGGCCGGTTTGAGAAACGGTTATGCCGGGTTGAGCTCTTAAAACGTCGAGAACTGTATATTTTCCTGTTTGCTTGATTTCGTTGCCGGTTATAATCGTGTTTGAGATGCCGATGCTTCCTTGTGAAGCCTCTGTTTTTGTTGCGGTTACAACAATTTTCTCTAATTCAAAACCATCTTCCGCAAATGCTGCGTTTACGGTAATGCATAAAGCAATCAATATTTTTAATAAATTTTTCATTTTTCTTCTCCCATGAGAATACTTTCCAGGACAGGCAATCGACCGGGCTCACTCCGTCTCTGGCGGAGAATTACCGTTGCAGGGCAGCGGAAGGGCTTTCACCTTCGCTTCCTTTACCTATCCGGCAAGTTCTGTTTTATTTCCTCTTCGGAAACCAATAATACATAAGGCTTGGCGGAAACAGGGTTCTTTTCCACCACTACTACTGTTTTGTAAACTTCTTCGATAGTTCTGTAATTGATTACATCTTCAGTCACCCCCTCTCGGAAAATTCTGCCGTCTTTTAGCAATATTAACCTGCGGCAATATTCGGCGGCCAGGTTAAGGTCATGTAGGACCATAACCACTGTCAGGCCAAGGTCCCGGTTAAGGCGTTTTATCAAATCTAAAATACGTACCTGATGGGTTATGTCCAGGTGGGTTGTCGGTTCATCCAGTAAGAGTAGTTTCGGCTGCTGGGCAAGGGCGCGGGCAATAAGGACAAGCTGCCTCTCTCCCCCGCTTATCTGGGTCATAAGATGATTTTTAAGGGTCAAGGTATCGGTTAAACGCAGGGACTCTTTGGCTATGATAAGGTCGGTTTTACCTTCAAAAAACTGCAAATCCTTTAAGTGAGGGATCCTCCCCAGAAGGACAAATTCTTCCACGCTCATCGTTACCGGCTCAATACTCTGCGGAAGCACTGCCATTGTCTTCGCTAACTCTTTAAAGCTCATCTGCCAGATATCTTTTTCGTTTAAAAAAACTTGCCCGCTTTTTGGCTTAAGCCCCCGGCTGATCCCGCGCAGCAATGTAGTTTTTCCTGAGCCGTTCGGGCCAATTATCCCTACAATTTCCCCGGCATTAACTTTAAAATTAATATCCTGAATAAAGAAATTTCCCGTATATCCGCAGGTCAGATTTTTAATTTCTAGCATAGCTTTCTGGTAAACGTGTAAATAAAAAGGCTTCCGCCTAATATCCCGGTAATCACCCCGACCGGAAACTCCATAGGTGCAATTATTGTCCTGGCTAAAGTATCGCAGAAAATCAAAAAGATAGCCCCGCTTAAAAAAGAAGTGATTAAAAGGACGCGATGGTCGTTTCCTATAAGCAGGCGCATAAAATGCGGAACAATAAGCCCGACAAATCCGATTATGCCGGCGATGGATACGCTAAAGCCTGTAAGTAACGATGTAAGGATAAAAAGCAACCTTTTGCTCTTTTCTACATTTATACCTAAGTGCAATGCCTCTTCTTCGCCTAACGAAAAGGCGTTTAAGTCGAAGCAGAAAATATAGGCGGCCATCAGGCCAAAAATTGACATTCCCAGCGCCGCCTTTATTAATAACCAATTCGGCTGCTCCAATGACCCCATTATCCAGAAGATAATTCCGTGAAGGTCTTCGGCGCGGGAAATGGCCATAATCAACATAATTAGCGATGAGCATATAAAGCTTAGCATTACCCCGCAAAGTAAAAGCCCCTGAATTCTCAATATATCCTGTTTTATGCTCAAGATATACACCAGGGTTATCACGCAAATGCCACCGATGAATCCCAATACCGGTAGGCTGAATACGCCGAGAATATTTTGCATGCGCAAAACGATATTCAGACATACGCCCAGCGCCGCCCCTCCTGAAATACCTAATGTATATGGCTCAACCAGCGGGTTGCGAAACATACCCTGCAGGATTACGCCGGCAAGGCTTAAGGCGCCCCCGATAGCAAATGCAAGGAGAATCCGCGGCAGCCGGATATCAAAAAGGATGACAAACCTGGTATCAGCCCTTCCTTTTGAGATTATTTCGCCGATTTTTCCCGCCGGGATATTAACTGTCCCCCAAAAGAAGGAAAAAATGGATACAATTAAAAGCAGGATAAGTAAAATCCCGGTTAGAGTTGCCCACTTTAAAATTTTATTATTCATTGCTTAATTCAGGATGCAAAATTTTAACCATCTTCTGCAATGTTTCCGCAAAACTTAGAGGAGTAACGCTGCAAAATTCGTCAGAATCTATGATATAAATTTTTCTATTTTTTACGGCATTCACGGAGGGGTATTTTTTCCAGCTTTTTTTCTCCTCTTCTCCGGTTATGCCCATAGTAGTAATAAGGATGATATCCGGATTCTGTTTCAAAACTTCCTCCCGGCTATATTGCCCGCTTGCGGCGTCTTTGGCTATGTTTATCCCCCCTGCCATTTCGATAAAGTCATTTATAAAGTATTCGCGGGTAGCCACAAATAAGGGATTTGCGCCTATTTGCGCCATTACCCTGGGCCTGGTGGCCACCGATGTTTTATAACGTATAGAATTTACCTTTGTGCGCGCCTCTTTTATTATATTTTCAGCCTCCTGATATTTTCCGATAGTTTTTCCCACTTTCAGGAAATTCGCGCATACTCCTTCAAAATCATATTCTTGGGACATTTCAATGACGTTAATTTTTAGTTCTCTTAATTTCTCTATCTGCTGCCGGTTAGTGAGGGAAGTTGCAAATACAAGGTCGGGTTTTAGGGAAATAATTTTTTCTATACTCACGTTTATTACTGTGCCCACTTTTTCCTTTTTTCTGGCATCTTCAGGTCGGTTGCAATACAGGGTATTGCCTACGATGCGGTCCCCTGCGCCAAGTAGATAAAGTTCCTCGGTTACAGCAACGCCTAAAGAGATGATTCTTTCGGGGTAGGCAAAAACCGCGGCTGGCTTAAACGCATAGAAAAGCATCTGCGTCATTGCCAGGAGCCATAGCCGACGAAGGAATCCCGTGTTTAAACAACTTCCAGGAAGCAATATTTTTCTCCCGAGGTAATTTTACCGACATGAAAACTTACCGGATTTTTGAATAATGGGCCGTCGTAGACAAAGGTATGGAATTCCCCTTTTTCCCCGCACAAATCAATGTGGCCAAAGGCTTTTAAATCCTCCGTGAATTCGGCATTAACCTGCCTGCCAAGCCAATCTTTTCCCAATATGCCTTTCTGCACCGAAACCACGATTGATTTAAATCCCGCGCCGATAATCTCATTGATTAATCTTGAGGTATCTTTTGTCCAGATGGGGAAAATTCCTTCTATTTTTGCTTCGGCGCAAATACCGTCTATCCAATCTTTATGTTCCTGTAGATAAATGTCTCCGAAGACAATCCCCCCTATCCTTTTTTCTTTTTTAAACTTGTCGATTAGGTTAATAAACTCCCGGCGGTATTCTTTGTCCGGCATAGGCTTTTGCAGGAACGGGATATCTATTGAAGCCGCCTGTCTTTCAATTATCCGGCTGGATAAGCCGTGGGATATGGAATTGTTTCCTCTTGAATCCGCAAAATTGATAATGTTGACAATATCATATCCTTCAGATTTTGCTTTATAACAGGCAAAGCAACTGTCTTTGCCTCCGCTCCAGAGTGCAATGGCCTTTTTCATGCTAAAGCGTATTGGTATTGAAGGTTTTTTAACCCCTCAGACCTTAAGCAAAGCGCTTCCTTTCTTTGGGCAATAACCTTAAAAGCATGTTCGATTATCTTCTTATAGAATTCACAAAAAACCGATTTCTGCCGCATCCCGCCCAATGCGTGTAATTCTGCCGGGCAGGGTGCTCCGCAAATATTCCGCAAGGCGCATGTATCGCATTCTTCTATTGCCTCAACCTTACGTGATCTGATTTTTTTAAATGCCGGCGAAGCCATGGCATCCGTTATTGAGTCTTTAAAAATATTTCCTCCGGAAAATCCTTTAAGCCCGATAAATTCTCCGCAGGGGATCATTTCCCCTGAGGCGGTAATCGTAAAGAAACACCTGCCCCCTCCGCAGGGAGAAATGTCGCACATAAGCCTGCGTGCCGTAGGAGCGACTATGGCTAAAATTACATTTGCAAAATTCCCGACGATTATTTTATATTTTGACTTTTTCGATAGCGCCATGGCAGTATCAACTGCCCGGATGAAGTTGTTGGCAAAGACATCCTGGTCCGGCTTTAGGCCCCGGCTATTTTTTTGGGTCAGCCTGACCGGATTAAGTAAAACGCAGGGAACGCGTTTTTTATGCAAGAATTTAACCATCTGCGGGAGATTGTGTACATTATGTTTCGTTACTGTGGTAATGACATTCAGGCCCGGGTAGCCGTCAAGCCAATCCAGGGCCAAAAGCGCCTTTTTAAAGTTTCCGCCGTTTGCGGCATCCGGCCTTAAACGGTTATTTATTAGCGCAGTGCTTGCGTCAAGGGATATCCCTACCCCCACACGGTATCGCATTAGGAAGACGGCATCTTCCTTTTTCATTAAGGTGGCATTAGTCTGTAGGCCAAATTTAAAATGTCTATGATACTTGTGGATGGCGAAAAATACGGCATCTTTCACCAGGAGCGGCTCGCTGGCGTGAAAGATAATTACCGGTTTACGTTTTTTGCCGGCAAAATAATTTTGAATTTTCCCCAGAATAAAATCCAGCTCTTTTGTGCTCATGGAGCGCCCATTAACGCGCGTCTTAAGCGGAACATAGCAATAAGGACAGCGCGCATTGCACCTATCAGTAGGGTCAATATAGATAGCGCTTAATTCTGTAGAGAACCGGAAATCATTTATTTCCCGGTCAAGCCGGTTTTTAAATTTTTCATAGAGGGATATTGCATCCCGGGGGATAAACGGGCCTATCCCCCAGAATGCATTATCCGCATCCAGAAAAACAGTATTATCGAAACTATCTTTCCAAACCGCCAATCCTTTTGAGCTCATGCTTGTGTCAGAAATTATAAAAGTGACTTCTTTTTTGGTACGTCTCCGTACATCACGAAATGCGATAACCCGTTTGCGGTCCTGGCGCATTTTAGCCTGTAAGAAACTGTATCGGTTTTGGCTGCTGCGCGTTTTTCCGCGCGTACTTTTTGCCCTTTCTTAACCATATTCTCACCTCCTTTTAAGCACAATAATTTGCTACTTAGCGAAATTCCGCCGCAGGCGGAACATTCATTAAAAATAATAATCCTATCGTTAGAAACAAAAATGAGCATAAATAAACAATGCGTATACTTTCGCGGATATGCTTAATTTCTAAGGGATAAATTTTATCGCCTATGAGCGGTTTTTCAACCGGAAGGGAATTGTAAAAATTTTTCCCGCCTAATTGTATTTTTAATGCTCCTGCCATTGCTGCTTCCGCAGCCGCGCCATTATTTTCCTGGCTTTTAAAAAAGTATTTTACCATCCACTTAAACGAAGTAAAACCCCATTTTCCGCAAAGCCATCCGGATACCACGATTAAAAAAGAGGTTATTTTTGCCGGGATGAAGTTAACCCATCCGTCAAGTTTTGCTGCGGGTTTTCCAAACTCGATAAACCTCTCGCTGCGGTAACCGACCATTGAATCCAACGTGTTTATTGCCTTATATGCCCAGGCTAATATTGGGCCGCCCAGAAAGGCATAAAATAAGGGCGCCACTATTCCATCCATTGTGCTTTCTGCTACGGTTTCCAGGGTTGCCCTGATCATTTCTTTTTCTTCCAGGTTGTCCGTGTCTCTTCCCACGATCATGGAGAGGCTTTTGCGCGCCGCAGTCAAATCGCGTTTCTCTAAATCCGTATATACCCTGCGGGATTCAATAGCAAGCGACTTCACCGAAAGTGAAAAATAGATAAGCATTGCTGAATAGGCATAATAAATAACCGGGTGCATCATTCTGACCAATTGTAAACTCCCCCATACTAAAATTACAGTTGTCCCTACTACTAAAATTACCAGTGCTATCCCGGCCGGAAATTTGTTGAACTTTCCGGTATTTAATTTTTTCTCCAGTCCTCCGATTTGCCTTCCGATAATTCTTACCGGATGCCAGTGCCATTGCGGGTCGCCAAAAATTAAATCCATTATATATCCTGCCAAAATAATAAATATCAGGTTATTCATTGTTTGGAATGTAGAATTTTATACAGTAATTTCAGGTTTATATTTTTTCTCACTAAATCCGCCAGTTTATCAAACTCGCTTTCTAAATTAAGAATATCTTCCTTTACCGGCAGGCCCGGCAGGTTTTTACGTTTTCTAATTCCATTTAAAAAATTCCGGCGGAAGTTGTAACTATCAAAAACTCCATGCAGATAGGTGCCCCAGATGCGCCCGTCATTAGTCTGTGCGCCATCAAAGCATTTCTTATCTTTTATTTTGAACACCGGCTGCAGGCGGCCCTGAACAATAGTTTTGCCGTGATGTATTTCATATCCATTTACTTCCAGTCCGGAAGAAATATGAATTGCCTTTGTTTGCGAAAGTGTCTTTTCGGACTTAAAATCGGTACGTATTGGCAATAATCCTAATCCTTCGATTTTACCTGAACCGGATTCTATTTTTAGGCGGTCGCGTATTGAATTACCCATCATTTGATAGCCACCACAAATGCCGACTAAACCAGCGGATAGCGGATAGCGGATAGCGGATATGATTTTATCGGCAAGGCCGGATTGTCTTAACCATAGCAAATCGGCGATAGTGTTTTTTGTGCCAGGGAGGATGATCACATCTAAATTTTTTAATTGCATCTTATCGGTTACATAATATAAATTTACATCTCGTTCGCTTTCCAGGGCATCAAAATCCGTAAAATTAGATATGTGCGGCAGTTTAATCACTGCGATATTTATCGGCTTTTGTTTTTCGATTTGCGCATTTTCTTTTTCTAGTACAACTCCGTCCTCTTCGGGTATTTTTATATCTTTAAAGTAAGGGATGACCCCTAAAACCGGCTTTGCAGTCCTTTTCTCTAAAAAGCGCAATCCATCGGCGAGTAGAGTTTTGTCTCCCCGGAATTTATTGATAATAAAACCCTTGATCTTTTTCCTGTCCGGCGGGCGTAGTAATTCCAGGGTTCCTACCAACGAAGCGAATACTCCCCCTTTATCAATATCTCCTACCAGGATTACCGGTGATTTGGCGATATGCGCCATATGCATATTGACGATGTCATTTTTCCTTAAATTTATCTCCGCAGGGCTGCCGGCACCTTCGATTACAATTATTTCGTATCTTTTTTTCAACCTGCGAAAAGAATCAAGCGCGCCTTTTAATAGCCTTTTTCTTTGTGAATAATAAGCTTTTGGCTGCATGTTGGCAATGGGCCTTCCATGCAGAATAACCTGGGCATTTACGTCAGTCATCGGCTTAATTAATATCGGGTTCATATCCACGTGCGGCTCTATCCTGGCTGCCTGCGCCTGAACGACCTGCGCCCTCCCCATCTCTCCACCCTCTTTAGTAACGAAAGAATTAAGCGACATATTTTGGGCTTTAAAAGGGCAGACGCTGAATCCATCCCGGAAGAATATGCGGCATAAAGCGGCAACTACTACGCTCTTGCCTACCGAAGAACCTGTGCCCTGAACCATAATTGCCTTCGCCATATTTTTATGAAATTTCCTGCAAAACCTTTATCAGTTTTTTATTTTCATTATCTTTACGCACTGCTATCCGGATAAAACGGCTATCCAGGCCGCGGAAATTGCTGCAATCCCTTAAAAGCAATCCTCTTCTGCCACAATAATCACAGAGTCTATGCGACTTTATTTTCCCCTTTAAAATCTCGCAAAAAATAAAGTTTGCCGAAGGCGGATATGGCTTGAGGTATTTGATTCTGTTCAGCGCATCGAATAGTTTTTGCCTTTCCCTGAACATATAACTTCTGCTTTCCTCAATGAAAGATTTGTCCTTGATGGCCTGTATTCCGGCTATTTGCGCAAAAGAATTTACCGCCCAGGGCTGGCGAAAAGGCGAAATCCTTTTGATTAGAGCTCTGCCAGCGACAAGATACCCGATTCTTAATCCCGGCAGGGCGAAAAACTTGGTCAGGGAGCGCAAAACCAGGAGATTTTTCTTTCGATAGACGGATTTAATCATTGAAAACTTATCCGGCTCATTTACAAAATCCATAAACGCCTCATCAATAACCAGGAAAATTCCCATTTTTGCGCATTCTTCCGCCAGGCATTCCAGTTCCTTTCGCTCAAATAAAAATCCGGCGGGATTGTTAGGATTGCAGATGAACAAAGAGTCTACCCGGCCAAGGTATTTTTTTATTTCATCCATGGGCTTCCGGGGCATTGTACCAAAAAGATCAAGAAATGTGTTTTTGCCCCCTGATAATTCTATCGCCCTTTCGTATTCCCCGAAGGCAGGGATAGGGATTAACGCGCGTTTTAATTTCAGCGCGGAAACAATCAGAAAAATAAGCTCAACACTGCCGTTACCTATAAGCAGATATTCCCGCGGCACACCGAGATATGCCGCAAGGGATTTTTTTATGTTCCGGCATTCCGGGTCAGGATAATCAGAAATTTTTTTGATATTTCTAAGAATATTTTCCTTGACCGCCGGAGAAAAGCCCAATGGATTGATATTTGCGCTGAAATCAATCAGGTCCTTATTTTTTAAGCCGTATTTTTCGATAGCCTCTTCTATATTCCCGCCGTGGCAAAGCATAATAATAAAAGGATTAGTATTTCATTTAATTCTACTATAGCGCCCAGGATATCTCCTGTTAGCCCGGATAACTTTTTATTTATTGATGCGGAAAATAAATATGTAAACAGAGTAACCGCGATAAATATAAGGAATCCGGTTTTACCGGAAATAAAAACCGAGATTAATAGGGCCAGAACCCCAAGCTGCGCAGATTGCCCGGGAGTTAAAGCACCGAAGAAAATTTTTGCCTTGCCTTCGGAGCGGGCATAATTAAATAAACAGAGCGGCAAGATAAGCGATGTGCGGCTTAAAAAGCACGTCAGGACTAAAGCGGAATTTCTTTCGCCGGGGCCCAGAGAGCACAATAGCGCAAATTTTAATACGATAACGCATGTTATACCCAATGCGCCCATTGTCCCGATATGCGGCTCACGGAGGATTTCTAACAATTTTTCTCTTTCTTTTTTGCCGCTTAAGAGCGCGTCAAGGGTATCCGCTAATCCGTCTAAATGAAGTCCGCCGCTAAGAATGGTAAGGAAAACAGTTAATATCGCGCCGGCCAATATTGATGAAGCAGAGAAAGATAAAAGAAGGATATTTAGCCCGGCCATGATTAAGCCTAACAATATTCCCACTAAGGGAAAATAGGTCAGGCTGGAAGAAAGCCCCTTTTGATGCGGGGGATTATTTCCCGGCAGGGAAATAATCGTCAAAAATTGAAGTGCAAATAAAAAATTCGGCATTATTTTATATTTTTTGAGACTCCTGCACTTTTAAATGTCGCCATCTCAGTCAGGATTTTAATTGCCGCATCCGCCAGGCTTATCCCCAGTGCAGCACCTGTGCCTTCGCCAAGCCTTAAATTTAAATCTAAGAGTGGCTTAATGCCTATATGTTCCAGGATGACCTTATGGCCTTTTTCTGTTGAGCAGTGGCTGGCAATCATATATTCTTTTGCCTTTGGCTGGATATGAAAGGCGATTAGGGCGGCAGCCGAAGATATAAAGCCGTCCAGGACTACAGGCGTTTTGGCGGCTGCTGCCGCAAGGATTATTCCGGCAAGCCCTCCTATTTCAAAACCGCCGACTTTTGCCAGGATATCAATCGCATCATCGGGTTCGGGTTTGTTTACGCTTATAGCGCGTTTGATTACCAGTATTTTATTCACCAGAGAATTGTCATTTATTCCCGTTCCTCTACCCGTTACACCCTCTACCGGCGCTCCGGTGATTACAGAAGTTATTGCGCTTGAAGAAGCGGTATTGCCGATACCCATTTCTCCTATCCCGATAATATCAATACCTTTTGATTTCTCGAGGTTGAATATATCTATACCACTTTCAATGGCCTTTATTGCGTCTTTTTTGGCCATTGCCGGCCCTTTTGCCATATTTTTTGTTCCGTAACCAATCTTTTCATCTTGAAAATTTTTGGATTTTGATTTTGAAATTTTAATTTTTTCTGCCACTCCCATATCAACCACGACAACCCTTGCCCCGGCATGCCTTGCCAGGACATTTATGCCTGCTCCGCCCCGCAGAAAATTATAAACCATCTGCGCCGTGACTTCTTTAGGATAAGCGCTTAATCCTTCTTCACTAACCCCATGGTCTGCGGCAAGGGTAAAAATAACCTTGTTTTTAAGGACGGGGTATTCTTTTCCGGTAATCCCGGCGATAAGTTTGGCCAATTCTTCCAGCCTCCCCAGGCTCCCCGGCGGCTTGGTAAGATTGTCAAGCCTGTTTTGTGTTAAACCCATAATTTCGTTGTTGAGTCCGGTTATAAGCGCCGCAGCCCTTTTTATCTTATCCACTATTTCCCCCCTTTTATCTGCATCGGCATACCAGAGACCATAAAAAATACGCGGTCGGATTTTCTTGCCACAAACTGATTAATTTTACCGGCAATATCCCGGAAATTTCTGGCCAGGCGGTTATCAGGCACGATTCCTAAACCTACCTCGTTTGAAACTATGACTGATTCGGCCCTGGCTTTCTTTAACCGGCTCATAAGCCTGTCAATTTCCCGGGTGATTTGTTTTTTATTTGTGCCGTTCAGCATAAGATTCGATATTAATAACGTAAGGCAGTCGATAATGATAGTTTCAAAATCCTTCTCGATTTTATTTAATAATACCGATGGGGCATGAGGCTCTTCAAAAGTTTTCCAGTGCGCAGGCCGGGATTTCTTGTGCATCTTTATGCGGTTTAACATTTCCTTGTCGCGCCCCTCTGCTTTGCAGGTGGCGATAAAGGCAACTTTGTTTTTTCCCCCGGCCAACCTGAGGGCATATTTGCTTTTGCCGCTCCTCGCCCCTCCTAAAATGAAAGTAATTCTGCCCATAATTTTTTCTTTAAATGCGAGGCATCGTTTAAGACGGCGATGTTTGGCTTTCCCTTTTTATATTCGACAACCGTAATACTGGTTGAAGCGGGTATGTATTTCCAGAAGTTTCTGTTTTTCAATATCCCGGTGATAAATATGCTTATTGCGCCCCCGTGAGAGACTATCGCGGTTGTCTTGCCCGGGTTAAGAGATACAATCTTTTTGAATATACGAGTTATTCTTTTTTTGAAATCCGCTAATTTCTCGCCGGAAGGAATAACAGTTTTGTAGGGGTCATTAAGCCATTTTTTATAGATTTCGGGGTATTTTTTAAGAATTTGCCGGTGAGTCAGGCCTTCAAAACACCCGAAATTGATTTCCTGCAGCTCAGGGATTTTCTCAATTTCATAGCCTTTAAAAATTATCTTGGCGGTTTGGAGTGCCCGCCTTCTGTCGCTGGAATAAATCTTATGGATTTTTTCGAACTTAAGTCGTCCGGCTAATTTTTTTGCCTGGCACTTCCCCTTATTGCTTAAAGGCACATCGGCAAACCCGCAATACCGCCTTTTGGAATTCCAGGTTGTTTCGCCGTGTCTTATGAGGATTAACTTGGTAGGCATTTTTTTATTTTATAAACAAAAAACCCGCCAGAAAAACTTTGGCGGGTTGCACCCATTTTAGCTATGGCCCTTTCCACGAGGTAAGTTATTTATATAGGCAGGTCTTCTGGCTTTTGGCTTTATCCTACTCCCTGCTCCTTCCCGGCTTTCTACACCAGTGGCACCCGCAGGTTTTGCTTGCCTTTACAGCGGCGGGACCGCGGCTGATTCACACAGCCTTCCCTTAACCTATATTGCTATTAGATTATCTTAATTTAGGCCTGATGTCAAGCCCATTTTTGAGCAGAAAAATATTTTATCTAGCGAAATCACGCCAGAGCAGGACTTAAAACTCTATCCCCTTTCTGCCTTTTATGCCTTTTTTGTAATAATGTTTTTTTTCTTTTATTTCGCTTACCAAATCCGCCATTTTTACGATTTGTGGGTGGGCGTGCCTGCCTGTAAGGATTAACTCTGTTTTTTGGGGAGTTTTTTTAATGAGTTTAAGGAGATCTCCTAATTTTATGAGATTAAGTTTTAAGGCCACGTTTATTTCATCCAGGATAACAACATCGCATTTTTTAATTGCATTTCTTGCTTCGGCTAAACCGCGTTTAGCCATGACAACATCTTTTAAGCCGGGCTTCCGGCGCAAGAAACACTCTCTCCCGAACTGTTTAATTTTTATATTTTGGAATTTTTTTAAGGAGATGTGCTCGCAGCAATACGCGCCTTTTAAAAACTGGCAGATATAGACTTTTAGACCTGCCCCTGCGGCGCGAAGGGCAAGGCCTAATGCGGCGGTGGTTTTTCCTTTACCTTTGCCTGTATATACCTGTATCAATGCATCACCATCGCTTTCCAGCTTAAGATGCCCAGGCCGCAAAACGTTGAAACAATTATGCCTGCGCAGATAACCCCCGCGACAATTGCGATAAATGCGTATCTGAACCTTATTTTAAACAAAGATGCGGCAATCACCCCGCTCCAGGCACCGGTCATCGGCAGGGGTATGGCTACGAATATGGCAAGGCCCAGCGCCTCATATTTTTGTATTGCGTCAGCCTTTTTTCGCGTTCGCTCAAAAAGCCAGTCAAAAAAACCCGCGCAGGGTTTGAATCTCCTCAGTCGCCTGGTAACCGGTTCAAAGAGAAAAAGCGCCGGGACAATAAAAATGATGTTACCCAGGACTGAAAGCCAGAATGCTTTAGCGAGCGGCATCCCGTAATATAATGCCAGGGGGATTGCCCCTCTTAATTCCGCAACTGGTAATGCGCCCATAATTATCACAGTGTATTCTTTGGGTATGTTCCTTAGCCAGTGGAGTATTATCTCAACCATTTTAACCTTTCTTGGAATTAGGTAATGTGCCACCGGAATTTAATTCTTTCGCGATGAACCTCAGAAACCTTAATGTATCTATAATAGGATTAATGGAGCTTTTTCCGCCGATATAGATGGTATTGATGGGGATGGATTCAATTTTAAAACCCAGGCGGGCAGCCTTGATTAATATTTCAGATTCGGTTTCATATTTTGAGGTAACGAAATTAATTTTTTCCAGCACCGCTCTCCTGATTAGGCGGAATCCGCATTGGGTATCGGGGATTGCCTGCTTTGTGATTTTAGACAGAAACCGGGACATAATTTTGTTTGTCAGGACGCGGACCAAAGGCATATTTTTTCTTTTTGCCATGCGGTTTCCTATAAAAATCCCGGCATCAGATTTAAGCGCGGAATTTATAAATAACGGTATTTCTTCAGGGAGATGCTGGCCGTCCCCATCCATAGTGATTACGGCATCGCAGCCCTTCTTAAGGCAATAATTAAATCCTTTAATTAAGGAGGCACCTTTGCCTTCATTGCGCATATTTTCTATGACTATCGCGTTATTTTCTTTGGCAATTAGCGCAGTGCCGTCGGATGAGCCGTCATCAACCATTAATACATCCAGGTTTTGCCTGTGCACCCGTTTTATGGTATCGGCGATTAATTTCGCTTCGTTATACGCCGGAATTATAACGTAGGCCTTCATTGCGCCCAAAACCTCCTGAAGACATACCACTGTTCGGGGTATTTTCGAATATAACTTTCAAGAATTGCGTTATATTTTTCCGTGAGGGATTTTAAATCCTCATCGAAGAGTTTCCCATGTTTTACTTCAGTAACTTCAATCGGCCTGCCTAACTCCAGAGTAAAGCTGTCATCCGCATTCCTTAACATAAATCCCGGCACGACAGCCGCTCCTGTCTTTAAGGCAAATACGGACGGGCCTCTGGGCAGATATGTCGGCCTGCCGAAAAAATCGGCAAGCACCCCGCCTTCCCTGGAAAAGTCTCTGTCTGCCGCTAAAGCCAAAAGCCCGTTTTTGCTTAAAACCGCCATGCTTTGTTTCACGGCATTGCCGAAAGGTATGACTTTTACCCCCTTATTTTCCCTCTGCGAATTAAAAAAGTCGTCCACATTTTTAGATTTATGGGGGAGCGCAACCACCCAGAAATCATAGCCTAAAATTCCCATAACCGCCGCTCCCAATTCAAAATTTCCTATATGCGCGGTTAACATGATAACCCCTTTGCCTTTGGCAAGCGCTTCGTCTAAGTAATGGATGCCTTTCATCTTGACATTGTTTTTTATATACTCGCGGTCAATTTTTGAAAAGCGGAAGAAATCTACCAGATATTTGGCAAAATTCCGGAACATCTTTATCCGGATTTTCCGTATTTCATGCCCGGATTTTTCCGGGAATATCGCTTTTAAATTTGCCGTGACCCCTTCCCTGTCTTTATCCGCAAATATATAATGTATATCGGAAATAAAAACCGCCAATTTATACGCGACTTTTAACGGTAAATTCAGGGCCAGGGATTGCCCGATTTTGTAGAGGGTAAAATTAACCATCGCAGAGCTTAAGCAGAAGCTTTGCAGTGTCTAAACTGGCATTGGGTTTTGCGATTTTCCTCGCGGCTTCCGCGAGGCGTTCCAGTTTCTGCGGATTGCCCAATAACGACTCTACAACCTGATTTATATTTTTGGGCTTACCCACCTTAATCGCGGCGCCCCTTTGGGTTAAATATATGGTGTTACTTGTTTCCTGGCCCGGTATAGGCTTTATAATAATCATCGGTAGCGCCTTTGCCATGCTTTCGGCTATGGTTATCCCGCCGGGCTTTGTAATAATCAGGCTGGATATGCCCATGAGTTCATGGATATTGTTGACGTAGCGGAAAAGGACAATATTTTTCCTGCATTTTTTAATACTTCGCTTCAGGGATTTATACAGCCGGGCGTTGTTGCCGGCAATAATTATCTCTTGTATTTCTTTATCCGTTTTTTCCAGGGATTTTATGATGGTTTGTATGGGCCCTAACCCATGGCCTCCGCCCATAATGAGTATAACGGGCGCACCAGGGTCGAGTTTTAGTTTTTTCATGATACCGGATTTATCCACCGGAATATTGAATTTCAGGTCAAAAGGTATGCCGAAAGGCTTGATTTTTTCCGGCGACACCCCTTTTTTCTCCAGATTCTTACCCACGTCTTCGGAAGGCACAATATAATAATCAACCGTATCATAAATCCAGTAGGCGTGCGGTATGTAATCGGTTAAAACGGCAACAAGGGGCAGGTCAGATTTATACGTCTTTTTATAATCCGCTACCATGCCGCAGGGGAATGCTTGAGTGCAGGCAACGGCGTCCGGCTTAAAGTCATCAAAGAGGTTTTTAAATTTAGGGGAATTAAATTTATGGATTTTCTGTTTGATGTTTTCCAATTTCCTCGCGACTTCAGGGTTGTCATATAAATAATCCCAGATTTGCGGGGCCTTTTTGATTACGGTCATGTACAGGTGGTTGACGACCTTTTCGGATACGGGGTTAGTATATTTAAAGGCATTTATATTCAAAACTTCTGTCTCTGGAGACAGTGTCTTTAGCGCCTTTTCAATTGCCAGGGCGGCATTGTGATGCCCGGAGACTTCCGAAATATACATCAAAATTATCCGTTTTTTTGCCATGGTTAGATTTTATTCTGTCGGGAAAGTTTAAGGAATGCCGATACAATGCGGGGATTGAATTGTTGACCGGAGCAGTGCGAGATTTCGTCAATAGCCTCTTTCTCGGTTTTTGCCTTACGGTAAGGCCTGTCGCTGGTCATCGCGTCATATGTATCTGCTACCGCTATAATTGCGGCAATCAGAGGTATATTATCGCCGGCAAGACCTTCAGGATAGCCCTTTCCGTCAAAACGTTCGTGATGGTATTTAATTCCCAGCACGGCGTAATCAAGTTCGCTTATTGTCTGCAATATTTTCGCGCCAATTACAGGATGCATGCGCATCTTTTCCCATTCCTCGGGAGTCAACGGCCCGTCTTTATTCAAAATTCCTTCCGGCACCCCTATTTTTCCTATATCATGCAGGAGGGCCGCGATATGCAGGCGTTCAAGAAATATGTTATCTATGTTAATGGAGCCGCCATCAGCCATTAATGTCCGGGCGATTTCAAGGCTTAAATTAGTTACCCGCTCAGTATGGCCATGCGTATAACGGTCTTTGGCTTCGATTGCCGCTGCCAGGGCAACGGTGGTATTGATAAAGAGTTGCTGTCTGCGGTTTAATTCGTCCTGCAGTTGTTTAAACAGCTGGGCATTGCGCAGGGCCATTGCCACGTCCGAGGCAAGCGCGACAAAAAAATCAAGCTCTTTGCGGTGGAATTCGCGGCCATTCTTTTTCTTCCCCAGGAATAATACCCCTAACAGTTCGTCCTGGAAGTAACTGGGAATACAGGCAACGGCATCCAGCATCTCCATCTGCCGCAAAACATCCTCGATTCTCTCCTTTACTCTGGGGCCAATCCTCTTTTTCAACAAATGCCTTAATTCCCCTGATATCAATACCCCGTCATTTGTAACCTCTTTTTCCTTGCGTTCCCTGAAAAGCCGTATCAAGGGGTTGCTGTAATTCATGCGTGCAAACCCTGCCGGAATCTTTGACCCTTTGTTACCCCGGGAAACGCAGAGTATGTAGCTTTCTTTATCCTGGTCGTGCAGGAGGATGCCGGTGTGTATTACGCCCACCTTGTTGACCATAAGGCGCACAATCATACTGATAAGGGTGCGCGGCTCATGGACTAAAATCATATTTTTTGCCGCGGCTTCCAGTTCTTTTTTGTAATCAATCGCCATAGCCTTAAATTAGAATTTTTAATGTTTTCATTACCGCCTGCTCCAGGTTGTCCAGCTCAACCGGCTTGTGGATGTAATCTAATGCCCCTAATTCCCTACAGCGATTAAATGCCTCCTGCTCTTCCGGCCTTTGTCCGGTAAGCATGATTACCTTTGCGTTATTATCCGTTTCCTTGATCTGTTTTAAAGTTTCCACTCCGTCCATACCCTCCATCTTTATATCCAGAAGAGTAAGGTCGGGCGGGCATCTATCGAATAAATCCAGGGCCTCCTGTCCGTTTTTAGCGGTGACTACCTCCAGTTTTCGTTTGCGGAAAAAATTTGCCACAAATTCCCGGACATCTGTTTCATCGTCAACGATAAGCAATTTCGCCATTTTAAGTTCCTCCTAGGCTTCGCCCGTTGCAAGGGGCAATTCCAGTATAAACCTTGTCCCTTTGGCGTAAGCAGATTCAAAGAATATTTTACCCTGGTGGTACTCGTCAATTATCTTTCTGATAACAAAAAGCCCTAAACCTGTGCCTCTTTTGGCGCGCGATGAGACCTTGGTAGTAAAGAACGGCGTAAAGACCTTGTGTTTATCTTCTTTTTTTACGCCGATGCCGTTATCCTCAAAGACAATCTCCAATTTGCTGTTGTTGACCTCGGCAGCGATACTGATTTTACCACGATAATCCGGCTCGTTTAAGGTTTTTTTGCGCTCAACAATGGCGTCATAGGAATTATCAATAAAATTAAAGAATACCTCCTGCATCTGGGTGAGGCTTGCCCTTATCTTTGGGATATCCCTGGGGTAATTGCGGTGCAAGTCAATTTCTGAGAGGTTAACCTTGAATTTTATCATTTCCAGCGTCCCGTTTATGATATCATCCAGGCTTACAGCCGAGAAGCTGGCAATACTTGGGCGGGAATATTTTAAGAGCCCTTCTATAACTTCTTTCCCCTGGGTAACATTTGTCTGGATGCGGTCGAGGCCATGTTTGACCTGTTTGAACAATTCCTTTGCTTCAGGGGAATAGTTTCGGGTGTCAGTGAGGTTAAGAGTATCCAGGGTGTCCTGGGCAATCATAAGAAGGGCGTGCAGGCGGTTATTTATCTGATGTGATATTCCGTCAGCCATGGTGCCTATTGTAGCCATCTTTTCTGCCTGGGCAATCTGCTCCTGCATTACCTTCGCTTCAATGATGAATTGGGCGTTTTCAATGGCCAATGCCGCCTGGGAGGCAAGGACTAAAAATATTTCCAGATCTTCGGTAGAATATATCTGGCCGGAGATTTTATCACCCAGGATTAAAAAGCCAACAAATTTATCTTCGACAAAGCTCGGGATAAGAACACTCGCGCTTAGGGAGCGCAACTGCTCCTCTAGTTCTTTGAATATGATGTTGTTGGGATTAGCCTCAGCTTTGCGTTTTACTTCCTCATAAACCAGGGGCTCGCGCCGGTTCTGAAGCCAGACCATCAGGGTTGATTTCTTGTTTACGGAAGTATTTATCGAACTTATCCGGGCATTATCTAAATTTCTTCCCGCTTCGAGCATGAAGAAGTCTGATTTGGGGTCATAGAGATAAATTGCGGAATGAGAGATTCTCACGGTTTTAGTGACGATGTGCACAACCAGATTAAGCAGTTTATTCAGGTCGCGGATGCGGGTCATACCCACTGCCGCCTGCTTCAAGGTCCCCTGGTATCTGCGCTGCTCCTTTAAGATAGCGCCCTCTGCCTTTTTCTGCAAATAGATATAAACATACGGGCCTATTGTCGCCAGGGCTGCCATAAGGATTAAAGGTCCTGTCCACCATTGCGCTTTTAATATCTCAATAAGCCATTGCCTCCCCCAGATACCAAGGGCAAACGGCAGACCTAAAATGACGGTATAAATGGTAATGAAAACGCCGCTGCGAGTAACAGTAAGTTTGATATCCATCAGACGGTAGCGGATGATGGCGAAGGCAAGAATTATTATGTATCCTGAAACAAATATGTTGCCTAAAGGAAGAATCGGAATATTATACCAAAGAGGATAATTTGTGGCTCCACCAGTCCAACCAATAAAAGTTGCGAGCAAAACATATTTCAACTGGTTTTTTCTAAAGCCTCTTGATTTTTTATATTCTGCAATGATTAGTCCAATGCCATATATAACATACGATACCCAGAGAATAAAAAATGGATGATAAGCTATTCCCGGATTGGGCCAAAATTTAAAAATCAATTTTTGACTAACGCTCCTTATAAAAAAAGGCGTAAAATTTAGTATTAAAAAAAATGAAGCCAACAGATAACCATATACTATTATTTTTTTCTTCTGCTTATAGATATCGACTAAAACCGTAAGATGGTGTAAATAAGTTACGGGAATAAATATTGCTCCCGCCATAAAAGTCCTACAAGCGAAAAGCGCGATATTCTTTTCGGATGCTATTTGCCATAAAAAATAGAAATAACTCCAAAAAGCAACTGTAAAAACAAATAAAACGTAAGTAATATTTCTTATATCCTTTCTGCCTTTCGCAAAAACAAGTACGCCTAAAATTGTGCTTGTTATACCGTTAATTAATCCGCTTAATGCAAAAAAATTCACCTCGGCTATCCTTTCTTACGAGAGGCAATTATATATTGCATTATTCCCTGTTGTTCATAGTACATCTCTAATTCATCTTCTTTAAATCCCGATTCGATGAAAATCATTTTGAAAGAATCATCATCACGATAAACAAGATTCCAGTCCCCTGCCCACTCCATAAAATGAACCGAAGGATTACTATATTTATCGCGCACATTCGAAATAGCTAATATACCATTAGGAGTCAGGAGTTTTTTAAGGTTTTGGATAAGCTTAATTGCGACCTTTTCGTTAAAATAATCTAAAAGCCCTGTCGAATATATTAAATCATATTTTTTGCTTATTAATAAGTTTATATCTTTCTTGAGGGCAATGCGCACAGCATTTTCTTTGATAAAATTAAAGTTGTTATGCCCTAACAGTAGATTTTTCGCATACTTTAACGCGTTTTCGTCATGATCATAGCAATCAAAAATTGTGTTTCTGCATAATGGAGTGTTACTAGATATAATTTCTCTTAGTTCTCGGGCCGGCCCTGAAGCCAAACTCATAATCCTTAGCGGTAAATTTCTATTTTCAAAAATAAGTGTGCTAATTATTCTTTTAAAATCATCTTTACGGTTTCGCACAGCAACCGATATTGCGGACATTTGGAAATAATTATCAAAAAGCCGGTCAAATCCGATAGTTGTCGGATTATTTTCATATATATCCTCTATAATTTTAAAATCGCCTGCATAACCAAAGGGTTTACGAATACTCCAGTCACAATAAACTCCTTTTGCAAAAAAGCTTTTGTAGTTCTTGATAAAAAATTGCTTGAGATTATAAATCTTAACTTCTTTAATTTCCGACAAATTGGCTTTTTCAAAATCCATAATATTCCGGAAAATCCCATTCATTTCGGAATTAAATTCTGCTTGAAACTTTCCCCATTCTTTTGGCCGTCTTTGCAAATATGCTTCAATTTCTTGGGCTCGTTTTAAATATCGCTTTATCATAGTTCTTAGTGATGTTTGAACTGGATTTCTTTCTAAAATTGAATTCATTTTAGCTTAAAACTCCTTTCACTTTACTGACTAATTCCGAAATATTGAATGGTTTATAGATATAGGCAACTGGTTTTAATGAATTTTTGGCTTTCTGTTCAATGGTTAGGTCCGCATACCCCGTAATAAAGATAACCGGGATATTCTTAAGGCTCCGATTTTTTAAATTCGTATAAATAGATTGGATTGTTTCGACACCGTTCATTCCCGGCATCCTAATATCGGCAATTATCAAATCAAACAATTCTTCCTCAATCATTATTAAAGCGTCTTGTCCGTTCTTAGCGATAAAAACGTTAAAACTTTCGGTTTCGAGCAATTTTTTCAGAGCCTTTATAATTAGTTCTTCGTCATCGATTATCAAAATGTTTTTTGCCATTTGCACACCTCAAGTTTTGGTTTAGTGAAATCCTATTTTAAACACCGCTTTTAACTTCCACCTGTATTTCCGATCTCGGCAACTCAATCGTAAAAGTCGTCCCCTTATTCGCTTCCGATTGCACGGAAACTGAGCCGTTGTGTTTCTCGATTATTGACTGGCAGATGGACAGGCCAAGCCCTAATCCTTTACCAACGTCCTTTGTGGTAAAAAAGGGGTCAAATATTTTATGCAATATGTTTTCCGGAATGCCGCATCCATCATCAGTAATTCGTAGATTAATTTTGCCGTCATCTTTTAAAAGAGATATATTTACCTGGCCGAGTTTTTTCGCCTGCGTAATCGCATCCCGGGCATTTAAAATCATATTTGTAACAACCTGCTCTAGTTCGTTCCTGTTGCCCATAACCAAATATTTATCATCAGGCGCATTTATAGATATTTTTACGTTATCCTGCGCTAACTGGTAATTCAAAAAAGAGTCCACATTTTTAATAACTTCCAGTAGATCGACGTTTGAAATATCCGATGTTTCCAGTGGTTTTCTGGCATAGACCATTAATTTCTGGACTATTGTCCGGCAGCGCTTTGTTGCCTCTTCGATTAATTCCAGGGACTCGCGGTCAAATTCCGCGTCTATTTTTCCGCCTGACGCCAGAAGCATCTGCACGCTGGTTAATATGGCAGTTAGAGGATTATTTATTTCATGGGCAACTCCTCCTGCCAGGGTGCCCACGGTGGCTAATTTTTCCGCCTGCACAAGTTGTTTTTGCACTTCCACTAATTCCCGCGTCCTCTCTTTAACCTTCCGTTCAATATTGTCATATAACGAAGCATTTTCGATAGCAAGCGCAGCTTGGCCTGCCAGAATAGAGAAAATATTTAAGTCTTCCGCAGTATAAATCCTGCCGGAATTCTTTTCGCCGAGCGTAATTATGCTTACTAATTTATCTTCCAGGAAGCCAGGCACAACCACAACTGCGTTCAGCAGGCGCATTTCCTCTTCAATCTTTTTAAAAGCCTGCTCGGCCCCGGTCTCGTCCTGCGCCTTACGCGATATTTCATCATGTAAAAGAGGCTTCTTATTGTTTTCCAGCCAGGGGAGCAATTTGCTTTTTGCGCTTATTGAATCCGCCTGCCCTTTTTTGAAATTGCGGCAGGACCTCATTATAAATTGCGTATATCCGGCATCCGGCAAATAAACTGCTGAATGCGTAATATGTACATTTTTAATAAGTATGTCAACGATTAAATTCAAAAGTTGCCTGGGGTTACGGAT
>SBBM01000036.1 GCA_005239725.1 Planctomycetales bacterium
ACTCCTGCAGGGATACGATGTGGAATTAAGTTTTGTCGACATCGATAAAACGATTATCGACCCCATGCGCAGCCGTGGCCAATATAAGGCAGCTATAACTACCGACAACGGCTATGCCACCATTGACGTGCCTGTCAAGGCAGCCTTTTTGCTTGGCGAAGAGAACCAGGCCCAGGATTATGACATCCTTTTTTCCTGTGTTGGCCCCAACAATTGTTACGATCTGGCGGAAAGATTCAAAAAGGCCAAGACCGTCGTATCCTGCGAAAATGACGCCTCCAGCGCGCTTAGGCTACGGGAATTATCCGGGAATCCTCATATTTATTTTGGCATCCCGGACGTCATCACCTCCAATACCGCCTCAACTAGCTTAAAGAAAGAAGATGTCCTGATGACGATAACAGAAAAAGGAATCCTGGTTATCGAAAAAGGTAACTATGTCCTTCCCAACGATATTCTACAGGTCGATTCCAGCGAATTGCACATGCATTGGATGTGCAAATTCTTTATCCATAACACCCCACATGCCATTGTGGCTTATTTGGGTTGGCTCAAGGGTTACACATATATCCACGAGGCCATGGCGGATCCTGACATCGAAGAGGTGGTGGTTGGCTCGCTAGGCGAAATGACCCAAGGGGTTATTGCGGCTAAATATGCCCCTGAGGAATTTGCCTTGACGTATAAAGAAAAAGAATTGAGGCGTTTTCGTAATCCATTTCTTTATGATACAATTGCCCGGGTTGCCAGAGAGCCGCTGCGTAAAATGCGTCATGATAATCGGATTGTCCTCGGGCTGCGTATCGCGTTTTTTAGCGCAATCTTACCAGAATATACCGCCATCGGTGCCAAGGCCGCCCTGGTTTATGATGACGCTCGGGATAAAGAGGCTAGCTATCTGCAAAGCCTGCGGGCTAGCATGGATGATATCGAAGTGCTGCGTCGGCATTCAGGGATAGAGCCTCTTGATCCCCTGGGGAAATATATCATTAGCCAGGATCTCTCAAAATTTAGAAAAAGGAGCTTGGAGTGTCTCAAGAGTATTTAGCCATCGCCATCAAGGCCGTGCAAACCAGCGGTGATATCTTGATCGATTATTTTGGTAAATTGCATGACTTTAGGCAGAAGAACCAAAATATTCGTGATTTAGTGACCGAAGTTGATATCCTGTCGGAAAAGAATATCCAGGAAAAGATCAAAGAGGTTTTTCCCTATCACGCTATTAACGGTGAGGAAGTGAGAGCTCAAAAGACGGATTCTGAGTTTGTATGGCATATCGATCCTCTTGATGGTACAGTCAATTATAGCCAGGGGATAACGTTGTGTGCCATCTCTATTGGTCTTGAGAAAAATGGTGAGATTATTGCAGGGGCAACGTATAATCCATTTTCGCAAGAACTTTTCTACGCCTCCAAAGGTCAGGGGGCCTTTTTAAACGGGAAACAGATTTTTGTTTCGCAGAAAAAAGATGTCCAAGACGGTCTTTATGCCGCAGCCTTTTCATCAGCACGTTCCACGAAGAAGAAAAACGAATATGAAATATTCGGCCGGATGAATGACACAACACGGGGCGTATTGAGAACCGGTTCTGCAGCGCTGAATCTCGCTTATCTAGCGTGTGCCAGGATTGATGGCTTCTGGGCTAAAGAGTTGTTCAGCTGGGACCTCGCTGCGGGGATCCTTCTTGTTAAAGAGGCCAATGGCATCGTTGTCTGTGCTAAAGGCCTTGAGTATAAACTCCAAGATGGGGTACTGATTGCCACTAACAGGTTTTTGGGCGAACCCCTGGTAAAAATGCTGGTCGGATTATAGCCTATAGAGAGCTATCCATGGATCTCGAGAAGCAAGGGCATCATCAAGGGGTTGGAGCGATAGAGGTTGAAGATAGGATGGAAGAACGGATACAAAAGGTCTTAAGGTCAGTCTTTAGTTCCCATGAAGGAAGTTTTGAGCTATCTTTCGGCCCTCCAGAAATTATTGGTTGGGATTCCCTTAATCATTTGAACCTCGTCATGGCCCTGCAGGAGGAATTTAATGTTCAGTTGGGTTTTGAGGAAATGCTTGAGATCAAAGTGGTTGCAGACATCTACCCTATCATCAAAAGAAAATTAGGATGACGATGAAAATTATTACCCGCTGTCCTGTCTGTTCTTCCCAAGGGTATTCTGCGGTCTTTAAGGCGGCGCAATACCCCTATTTCACAATACCGGTAAAAAGGCAAGATAAGGCCAAGATATTAAAAAGGCATGGCCTAGATCAATTGCACGGTGAGCTGCAACCGGTCGTTTGCACTCGCTGTCTTCATATCTATTTGCGCCAATGCGCGCCGGTGAAGACTCTTGCGGAATTATACCGTGATTATTACAGTTATCCATCGGCCCTAGAGGGCAGTTTTTCTCCTGAAAGAGATCAGGCCTTTCTAAGAATTTTTAGGGATAAAATTTCCCGAACCTTATCTAAAAAACAAAATCGGGTATTGGAGATTGGTTGTTATGACGGATATGTGTTGTATCATCTAAAGAAAATGGGATTTTCGGTCACGGGCTGTGACCCCAGCCAGGGGGCTAACATCGGCAAACGGTTCGGATTAGATATCAAAAAGCAGTTTTTTAAAGTGGATGATTTCTTCAAAAGAGGCCTTAAATACGATGTTGTTATTTTTAGACACCTCCTGGAGCATATGCCCAAACCGGTAGATTTTTTAAAGACGCTCAAGAAGGTGTTAATGCCGACCGGTATATTCGTTTTTGAGGTCCCGGGAGTTGAGTCATATTTGAAGAATGGCAGTACGGGGATTTTTAGTTTTCAGCATGTGCAGTATTTCTCGAGAGCCTCGATTGCCCGGCTCGTTGAAAACGCCGATTTACAGTTGTTGAGTTGTATAGAGAGTGCCGAAAATTTGATCATCACTTGTCTCCCTGGCAAGTTACGACCAGCCTACGCTGACAACCATATTGCCGATTTATGTCGATCTTTCTATGCTCACCTGGAGACAAAAAAGAATCGACTAAACAAAATAGTGAACGAAGTCTCAGGTCAGGGCATGATTATCTGGGGCGCTGGTGGATTTAGCGCCAATGTCCTGGAGCTCTATGGCGTGCCTGCCAATCGGATCAAATATATCGTTGATTCTGACTCCAAAAAATGGGGGATGGAATATCTTTTGCACTGTATCCCTATTACCTCTCCTAAGGCCCTAAAACAAAACGATCATGGTTGCCTGATGATCTGCTCAATGTACACCAATGAGATTATCCGTCAGTTAAAGCATCTTCGGTATGACAAACCGGTAATCCGTCTTTTTCCGGATATTAAACTCCTAAATAAAGATGGTTATAAAATTCAAAGGAATTGAGGAATTGAATATGGAAAAGAAAAGGCAGGACCACGCGGATCATCATTATTCTGCGCCCGAAAAAATAAAAATTGGGAATCGGGTTATTGGGCGAGGACAAAAATGTTTTATTATTGGAGAAATCGGCTCTAACCACAATCGCAATAAAGGGGTTGTTCGAAAATTAATCGATGCGGCCGCTCAGGCTAAGTTTGATGCAGTAAAATTCCAGATCTATGATCCCCAAGAGGCCTTCAGTAAGAACGTCACCACGACCGATGTTGGTCTGGAGCATATGTATGGGAAATGCGCTTGGTGGGAAGTTGCCCGTGATCGGATATTAATGCCGCGGGAATGGTTTCCTGAGATGTTTGACTATGCCAGGGAAAAAGGTCTTATTGTCTTTTCAACGGTCCATCGAGTCGAGGATTTTGATTTTCTATTGAAATTAGGGGTGGACTTATTTAAGATTGCCTCAATCGATTGCCATCACCTGCCATTGCTTAAAGAAGTAGCCAAGCTCAATAAGCCGCTTATCATCTCAACGGGCATGGCGACGACAAAAGAGATCGATGAGACCGTTAAGACCTTGGTCGGGGCAGGAAATAAGAAATTGAGCCTTTTACATTGCATCTCGTGCTATCCGCCTAATCCGTCGTTCATTAATCTGAAGAATATAATGATGCTCAAGCAAAGATATGGATTTCCAGTCGGATATTCCGATCATTCCATCGGTAATACCTTTTCCGTTGCTGCGGTGGCCTTAGGGGCCTGTATTATTGAAAAACATATCACCCTTGATCGAAAGACAAAAGGGCCAGATCATCATTTTGCCCTTGAGCCCAAGGACATGCGAGAGCTGGTTGATTCTGTTAGAGGGGTTGAATTAGCTTTAGGGGGGTTCGGGCGCATCCTATCGGAGGATGATCTGGCGGCCCGCATAATGATCAGGCGCAGTATTGTGGCCAGGCGGGATATTAAAAAAGATGACCCCATCACGCTGGAGGCAATAAAATTCGCCCGCCCTGGGGATGGGATATCTCCTAATCTTTTTGCTAAGCTTGAAGGGTGCAGGGCCAAAAAGGATATAGCTGCCGAGGAGATCCTCTCTTGGGACATGATAAGGTGATCGATGAGATTAGACCATATTGGGGTGGTTGTCGGTGATTTAGGGGCGTCCGGGAAATATTATCAAGACCTTTGGGGGGTCCATGAGTTTTCTCCCACGATCGATGAGCCACAACAAAAGGTTAAGATTATGTTCGCCCGGATGAGAGAGTCGTTGTCTCCCGCCATAGAGCTGATCCAGCCTATTGACGAGAATTCCGCGGTTTATAATTTTTTGAAAAAAACAGGGGGCGGACTTCACCATATTTGTTATGAAGTCGATGACCTAGATAAGTCTATTGAGCATTTTAAGCGCCAGAAGGCCTTGGTTATTGGGAACATCTATCCAGGGGCCGGGCACCAGGGCCGCCGGGTTATCTGGTTCTACACCCGCCTTAAAGAATTAATTGAATTAATTGAAAGGTAAGAGAGATGTCCCAAAGAAAAAGAGTCTTGATTGTTGCTGCCCATCCTGATGATGAGATCTTGGGATGCGGGGCAACCATCGTCAGACTAATTGCGTCTGGTTATGAGGCTCATGTGCTGATTTTAGGTGAAGGGGTCACTTCACGTGACAAACAAAGAGATCCTCAAAAAAGAAAAAAGGGACTGGATGAATTAAAACAACACGTGCATAGGGCCAATAAGATTATCGGCGTCAAAGATGTTATTCTGGCTAATTTACCTGATAATCGTTTTGACGCGTTGGCCTTGTTGGATGTAGTCAAGATCGTAGAGAAGGTAAAAAAGGATAAAAAACCAGATGTTATTTTTACCCATTTCCAGAACGATTTGAACATCGATCATGGGGTCACTCATCGGGCGGTCATGACTGCCACCAGGCCCATGTGGACAGAAACGGTTAAAGAAATTTATTCTTTTGAGGTGGCTTCATCTACGGAATGGAATTATCCTTTAACATTTTCTCCAGATATTTTTTATGATGTATCTAAGACTCTCGAGGTGAAGTTACAGGCGCTTAAAGAATATAAAGTAGAGATGAAAGACCCGCGGCATCCGCGGTCCATCGAAGGCGTGACGCTGCAGGCCCAGCTGTGGGGCTTAAAGACAGGCGTACGTTACGCTGAGGCCTTTAAGACCGTAAGGGTCATGCGGTGAGCCAGCTTACCTTGATCAATATCTTGGAAACCGATGAAATTATTAGAGAAAGAGTTAGGCAATGGCGCAACAAAGAAGAGATTCGTCGATCGATGTTCAGCCAAGGCGTTATTTCTCGGGATGAGCACGCGCGATGGCTGGCTGGCTTAATTCATCGCGTCGATACTAAGTTTTGGGTGGTCTTTTTAGAAGGTATCCCCATAGGCGCGGCTTATGTGCACCATATGGAGCCTGAGCGCCGGCGCACACAGTGGGGTTTTTATATAGGAGAAGAGACCTATAAGGCTAAAGGATTGGGCCAGCAAATTCTTTTTGATTTACTAGAAGAGGTCTTTGATCGGATGGCCTTTGAGGTGCTGGTGACGGAGGTCTTATCCGATAATACACGAGCCATTGGGATTTATCGAAAATTTGATTTTAGTGAACAAAAAAGCTATCGCACCAAGGATCAGCGTGAGGTGATTGTCTTTGAATTCACCCGACCTGTGTGGGAAAAGACAAAAGAAAGATTAAGAATGATGTGCCAAGCAAGGCTTGCGAAATATGTCCAATAATAAATGTTTGATTTGCGCCAATACCTCCTTTGAGGGATTATTGCATCTTGAGCAATTTCCGATCCTATTTGGGGCTATTCCCCTTAAGCATAAGGACAAGGTCAAGAAGTATCCTTTGACTGTCGCTATCTGTGACCGATGCTCGTTGATCCAGCAGGTTAATCTGCTGCCCGGTAGCGTGCTCGATGAGGTGTATCGAGCAGATTATTACAGCTGCCCTGCGCCAACGGGTAACCAGGTCGGCACGCGGGTGATCGATGAATTCTATGCTTTTTTTGGTAAGAACATCGCTGATCGGCGAGGCAGGGTCCTAGAGATCGGGTGTTTTGATGGATATTTATTAACGAAGCTACAGAAGGATCACTGGGATGTTTACGGCTGCGACCCTGCCGGTCAGACTAGTATCGCGATACAAAATCTAGGCGCAGACAGGATCGTCAATGACTTTTTCACCAAAGATACCTATCCTGGCCATTATTTTGATGTGGTTATTTTTCGGCACTTGTTGGAACATCTTTATGATCTGCATTCCTTCCTCGATTCCGTTTTGTTGCTCCTCAAAGACGACGGGTGTATTTTTATTGAAGTCCCTAATATTGATGCCACTCTTCGTTATGGCGGATTTGGATCTTTTTTTCATCAGCATATTTCACATTTTTCCATGGAGACATTGCAACTCCTATTGAGCCAGCATCATTTAACCATTGAGCGATCTGATGAGACCCATGTCCTTCATGTCAAAGCGGTAAAAAGTAAGAGCAGGCAGCCATTACGCGAGGCCAATCGTTCGGTAGTCACCAACTCTAAAAAACGAGAATTTCTGGAAAGATACCGCGCAATCGAGAAAGAAATTGCGCGGATATTTACTGATCCCAAAAATAAAAAGATCGCTATCTTTGGGGCCAGCGCCATTGCCACTACCATTACTCATATGATCGATGAAAGCGGCCGGCAAAAGATAGGGGGTATTTTCGATAACGATTCTACAAAACAGGGGAAGTTTATTGAAGGTATCGATGTCCCGATTTCGTCACCAGAGAAGATAAAGGCTGATCGCTATGATGCCTTCATTATCGGTAGTTACATTTTTATCGATGAAATCTTTACTCAACTCCTTAAGCTGGGTGTTGACCAGTACAAGATTATAACGTTGGCACAAGAGGCCCTTGCCCCATAAAGATAGCAAATTATAGATGGACAGTGCGACCGTTAAAAAGAAATTACGTTTGTACCCAGGACAGTTTCCTTTATGGATAATCTTTGGAGTCTGCGGCCTGTATTGGTTATATTTATTTTTCTTTAGCCAAATGCGTGTTGTCTTTGATGCGGTTGGTTATGAATATCTAGGCAGGATGGTGTATGAGAAGGGTTGGTCTGAATTTTTTCGCACTGGGCCACACCGCGAGCCACTTTACGCCTGGCTGATCTCTGTTGCGATGCATTTAGCTGAAGTGTTTTCTTGGCCCTATCAACAAGTCTTGAAGTTCTTACAAGTAGGGTTATTATTGGGCACTCAATCTTTGCTGTTGATCGTGCTTCGCCAGTTGAAAATCCATCATAGGATTATTCTGGCGATTTTGTTGTATGGTGGGTTTTCACCAGCATTGGTGGGTGCGACCTTTAGTCTTTTCTCAGAGATTGTCACTATGCCTTTTGTCCTCTTGAGTTTAATATGCATGATTGAGTCTTGGCCTGTTGTATGGCGCAGATCTGCCCGGTGGGTCGCGATGATGGCCGTATTGACGACATTGGCGATATGTCTGGTCGCCTTGAGTAAGGCCATTTTTATTGGGGTATTTCTTTTATATCTGGCGCTGGTCTTTATCGCTGCACTTATTATTAGTCTTAAAGAAAAAGAAAATTATTGGGCGCATGCGGTCGGCTATGTTGGTGTATCGTTAGTTTGCCTCTTTGGTTTAATATTCATGTACGGATCTTTGTATAAAAAGTATACCGGTTCCTTCCAGTACACGGATCGATATAATTACGCTATCTTGGGCTCGGCCTATAAACGTGCGCAAAAGGTGACGCCAGAAATATTTTGGGCACATGTGGCTAGCATCCCAGGCAAAGGGGTCTGTCGGAGATTCTTTAGCGAAGAGGAGTGCGTGTATTGTGAGGCCTATTCTGCTGATCACCTGGGAGGGGTGTTTTTGTCTCAGGCAACCGCCGGGGTGCCGATGGAACAACAAGATGCAAAGATCTTGGAGGTGGCCAAAGGATTAATTAAGGCAAACCCTGGGCAGTACTTAATGTATATGCTCTATGAGGCGGCCAGGATGCCCTTTTGGGAGTCAACCCAGGCGGGATTTGTGGTGTATCCTCCCTGGCTGGAAACTCTATTCGCCCAGGGCATCGTCAAGGATGGGATTCGCTTGTTTATCTCTTTATTGACTATTGGCGCATTAATCTTTATGTTGTTTCATCTGGCAGGACATTGCCTTTCCTTGTTCCATATCACTGAAAAGCCAAGTCCCTCCCAGGTCTCATTTTTTATAATTTTTGTAGTGTTAACGTATACAAGCTTTTTCACATTCACGTTTGTCTTGACGCGCTATGCCTTTCCCATAGCGCCATTATACCTGGCTATGATTGCCTGTTGGCTGAACACCTTGTTGGGGTTAAGTCCTAAGGAGGAAGTTTGCGGAAAGTAAGAATCAATAAGATGTCGGTTATTGTCCCCGTCTTTAATGAAAAAGATACGATCCTAGAGGTGATCCGGGACATACAAGGCGTATCCTTGCCAGAAGGGATTGAGAAAGAGATTATCATTATCGATGATGGCTCGCACGATGGAACCAAGGAACTGCTTAAGACCTTGGAGAATCAGGATAATATCCGCGTCTTTTATCATTCCCCAAACCGCGGCAAGACATATGCGGTTAAATTTGGGTTGGAACAAATGACCGGGGATGTGGCGGTGATTCAGGATGCGGATTTGGAGTATTCACCGCGTTATTATCCCCACCTATTGGAGCCGATCTTAAAAGGCGAAGCCCAGATTGTTTATGGGTCTCGTTTTCTGGGGCGTGTCGAAAATATGGGGATGATCAATCGGATCGCCAATGGCATCTCCAATTGGACAATGAACAAATTGTATGGTACCTTGATCACAGATTTTCACACCTGTTTAAAAGTCTTTAGACGTGAAGTTTTAGGTGAGATTAGCATTGTCTCGGAAAGATTCTCTTTTGATACTGAAATTACGGCAAAGCTGTTGAAGAAAAAGTTTCAGATCAAAGAAATTCCCATTGAATACAAGGCACGTTCGCGCTCACAAGGGAAAAAGATCACCTGGTTAACCGCCTTGCAGGCGTATGGTGTTTTATGGAGAGTTTATTTTACAAAAGATTCGAAGTTTCTTGGAGAGAAGCAATGCGCAGGTGGGTTGCATGAACATTAATCCATTAAAAAGAGCATTATCACGCCATGAGATAACATATGGGTGTTGGGTGACATTGGCCCATCCACTTATCCCGGAAATCTTATCTCACGCAGGGTTCGACTGGTTAACCATGGATATGGAACATAGTTCCATCGACTTGGCAGATTTGCTCCCTTTGATTATTTCAACGCAAGCCAATGGGATGGTGCCGCTGGTACGTATCGGGGAGAATGACCCAAATTTGATCAAACGGGTGATGGATGCCGGGGCCTATGGGGTGATTGTGGCGAATATCCATAGCGCCCGGGAAGCCCAGCAGGCCATTGATTCGGTTAAATATCCACCTTACGGAAAAAGAGGTGTGGGACTTTACCGCGCCCAACGCTACGGCTGGGGATTTGAGGCTTACAAAAAATGGTTGGCCAAAGAGAGTGTGGTTATTATTCAGATCGAACATATCGATGCCGTCAACGATATTGAGAAGATATTCGCCGTGGAAGGAATCGATGCGTTTCTGATTGGGCCCTATGATCTTTCGGCATCGATGGGTAAGCCCGGAGAGTTTCATGATAAAAAGGTCGAAGCCGCCATTGCCAAAGTCCTCGCTGCAGGCAAACACCACCGAATCCCCGCTGGTTTTCATGCGGTGGCTTTTAACACTCAAGAGGCCATTCGCCGGCGCAGGCAAGGTTTCAAATTTTTGGGCTTTAGTCTCGATTCTATTATCCTGGGCGAATCGGCTGCTCGGGCATTAAAGACAATCAAAGGAAAAAAATGAACGTTAGTATCAACACGGCAACTTTTGCCGAATATAACGCTACGCCACTGAACAGATTGAAAAAGGCAAAAATAGCATATTCTTTAAATCCTTTTAAGCGTACCTTAAAAGAAGATGAGGTCATCTTGGCTGCCCGGGATTCTGTTGGGATGATCGCAGGAACCGAACCACTGAACCAACGGGTCTTAAGTCAATTGCCACGATTGAAGGTGATCTCGCGTTGTGGGGTGGGTATCGATAATGTGGATTTAGACTATGCCCAAAAGCAAGGCATTAAGGTTTTTGCTACACCGACGGCCCCTGCGGATGCCGTTGCGGAGTTGACCATCGGATTGATCTTGAATCTCTTGCGCCAAGTGGTGGCGATGAGCCAGGATTTGAAAAGCGGGGTATGGAAAAAACAGATGGGCTTTCTTTTGAGAGGCAAAACCGTGGGGATCATTGGGATGGGGCGTATCGGACAAAAGACTGCGCAATTGCTGCAGCCTTTTGGCGTCGAGGTCCTGTATTACGATATCCGTAAGGTTCGATTCGTGAGTGGCTGCCAGGCGGTTACACTACCTTTTCTTTTAAGAAAATCGGATATTGTAACTGTGCATGCCGCGTTGGGTCACGATCAGAAATCTTATCTAGGATCGACAGAGCTCGCGAAAATGAAAAAAGGAAGCTGGTTGATTAATGTAGCTCGTGGTGGTGCGGTGGATGAACAAGCGCTCTACGATGCCTTAGTCCGCGGACATCTTTGTGCCGCTGCCCTGGATGTATTTTCTCAAGAACCCTATCAAGGTCCTTTAAAAAATTTACCGCAGGTTATCCTCACGCCCCATATTGGTTCCTATGCGCTGGAGGCTAGGGTTCAGATGGAATCAGAAGCCGTTGACAATCTTTTAAGAGGATTAAAGAAATGAAAATAAGAGCCATTGTTTTTGGGGGTTCAGGATTCTTGGGAAGCCATGTCGCCGATGCCTTAAGTCAACGAGGATACGACGTATTGATCTATGATCAGATTCGCTCGAATTATTTAAGCGGCACCCAGCAAATGATTGTTGGTGATATTCTTGATTTTAAAAAGGTCAAGGAAGCGCTCCGGGGTTGTGATTATGCCTACAATTTTGCCGGTTTAGCCAGTATTGACAATGCCCCGCTAGACCCCTTAAAGACGATCCAACAAAATGTCTTGGGAAACACCCACATCCTGGAGGCCTGTCGTCAAAACAATATTAAGCGATTTGTATTTGCATCTTCCATTTATGTCTATAGCAACCTCGCGCCTTTTTACCGCAGTAGCAAGCAGGCCAGCGAATTGATTATCGATGATTATGGTAAGGTTTTTGGTCTGAAATACACGATCCTTCGTTACGGGTCTTTGTATGGAAAACGTACGAATCAATCCAATTTTATCCATCGCATTATTGAACAGGCCATTCGTGAAGGTAAGATCACACGGATAGGAGATGGGGAAGAGATCCGCGATTATATCCATGTCCTGGATGCCGCGAAATGTAGCGTGGATATTCTTCATGATGAATACATCAATCAGCATGTACTCTTAACGGGGACCCAATCCACCAAGGTCAAAGACCTATTAATCATGATCGGTGAGATATTGGGCGGAAAGGTGGAGATTCAATATCTCCCTGGGACCAATAGCGATCATTATACAATGACACCTTATTTCTTCCGTCCCCAATTAGCCAAGAAACTTATTTCATCTACTTATCATGATTTGGGGCAAGGTCTTTTAGATGTGATCTATGATATTCATGAAAAGTCGAATAAAGATAAGATGGGAGTATGCCCGCAGTGAGATTCATTCAGGCGGCCTTTCTAGACTTTGATGGGGTGATCTTAGAGTCGGTAGAAGTTAAGACATGGGCGTTTAAGAAACTTTTTGAGGCATATCCGCAACACATTGGTGCCATCGTTTCCTATCATAGAAAGAACACAGGTATTTCTAGGTTTGTTAAAATTAAATATATATACAAAGAAATTATTAAAATACCATTATCCAATGAACATTTTCAATATCTTTGCCAGCGATATTCTGGGCTAGTTTTTACGCGTGTGTTGCGGTGCGCATTTGTCAAGGGGGCAAAAGAATTTTTGGCTAAATACTATCGCAAAATACCTCTTTTTATCATCTCCGGCACCCCTCAAGAGGAAATACGGGAAATTGTTGAACAAAGAAAATTGAGTCAATACTTTCAGGGGGTTTTCGGCTCCCCTCACCGCAAAGATTATTGGGTCAACAAGATTTTAGGCGATAAAAAAATTCCTGGGCGACAAACAATATTTATTGGTGATGCTCAAAGTGATTATGAGGCGGCCCAAAAAGGGGGGTGCATTTTTTTTGCCCGCATTCTTCCAGAAAAAGAAGATATCTTTGTTCAGAAGGATATTGACCACCGGATCAAGGATTTAAGTGAGTTAGACCTTATCTTAGAAAGGAACTATTAACCCATCATCCGTTATGCTATTAGAAGGCAGAATTTTCGCTGGTGATTAAACAAATTTTAAAATTTATTTTACCAGCCCCGCAACGTCAGCTGCTTAAGAGGGTTTGTGGCAAAGTTTCTCTTGGCAGTGATCGTCTCGCGGGCAAGTTAATTAATGCCCTGCCTGACCGGACCCGACTTTTTCTAAAATCTCAGATTTCTCTAACGCGACGGATGGATTTGACTAAAAAGGATATTTATATGCATGTGGATTCCGCTATTGAGTATGATACGCGGCTTTATTCCTGTGCCAAAGAGCCTGAAATGGAAGAATGGTTCGAAAATTTTTTTAAGGAGGGAGAGGTCTTCTTTGACATCGGGGCTAACGTGGGTTCCTATTCTTTGCTGGCCACTAAATTGCTTGATGGGAAAATCAAGGTGTATGCCTTTGAGCCGGGATTTTTAAATTATGCCCAGCTGAATCGAAATATTCATCTTAACGGCTGCCAGGATTCTGTGACGGCGTTGCCTGTTGCTTTATCGGATGCCACCACCTTAAGCCCCTTTAACTACAGCAACCTTGACTGCGGCGCGGCGAACCATGCCTTGGGTGTGGCGGTCGATTATAAGGGAGATGTCTTTATTCCTGTTTTTCGCCAATTGCTTTTATCCTATCGTCTGGACGATCTGGTCGAATCATTTCATCTCCCCTTTCCTCATCATATTAAGCTTGATGTTGATGGTATTGAGTTTTCAGTCCTTAAAGGGGCTGAAAAGGTATTGAGAAATCCGGCTTGCCGGAGCATGATGGTGGAAATAAATGAAGCGGATCCATCTTTTAGAAAAACAATTGCATTCTTATCAACTCAGGGATTGTCGTTCTATGCCAAGTATAAATATAACGAGGGAGGCCAAGCAGGACCAGCGTCTTTCTTGTTTAATTATCTTCTTGTAAAGAAATGAATTCAACCATTATCGCTATTATTCCTGCCCGAATGGGTTCCTCGCGTTTTCCCGGTAAGCCCTTGGCTAAGATCCGGGGATTAAGCATGGTGGAGCATGTATACAGACGTTCGACCATGTCTAAGAATCTTAAAGCGGTTTATGTAGCCACCTGTGACAATGAGATCAAGGAAGCAGTAGAGCGCTTTGGCGGTAAGGTCATTATGACAAGCAATAGCCACGAGCGGGCCTCTGACCGGGTAGCCGAGGCGATGCTTAAAGCGGAACGTCTTTTAAGAAAGCGAGTGGATATCGTTGTCATGGTGCAGGGCGATGAGCCCATGGTCTTTCCGGAGATGATTGATGAGTCAGTCAAACCACTACAAAAAGATGCCAGCGTCTTCGTTAGTAATCTGATGGCCCCGATTGCCTCTACCAAGGAACAAGATGACCCCAATACGATCAAGGTTATCGTTGACAAGAAACATTTTGCTTTATATTTTTCTCGATCACCCATCCCTTATCGCGGTCGCAGTCAAGGGACTGTCTTTATGTTTAAGCAGGTATGTATTATTCCTTTTAAACGCGATTTCTTGTTAAAGTTTAACAGCCTTGGGCAAACACCTTTGGAGATTGCCGAATCGGTGGACATGCTGCGGGTCCTCGAGCATGGCGGAAGGGTTCAGATGGTCTTAACTAAATTCCAGACATATAGCGTGGATACACCCGATGACCTTAAAAAGGTTGAAAGACATTTTAGAAAAGACAGGCTTTTCCCTCGATATCAAAAAATATTGGGTCAATGATGAATAAATATCTTGTCACGGGCGCTGCTGGATTTATCGGGTCGGCCATTGCCACCAAGCTTTTAGAAAAGGGTCACGCCGTATGGACGATTGATAACTTAACGACGGGCTTTAAAAAAAATCTCCCTGCAGGGATTCATTTTATCAAAGGTGACTGCCAGTCACCGGCGAGTATCGCGAAATTAAAAAAAGTTTGTTTTGACGCCATCCTTCATATCGCCGGACAATCATCGGGAGAGGTGAGTTTTGATGATCCTGTTTATGATCTACGTACCAATACCGAGTCCACCTTGCGGCTGATTGATTATGGATTGAAGACAGGATGCCCTAGGTTTATCTATGCCAGCTCCATGTCGGTGTATGGCAAGGTCCCCGCAGATGCGATTGCCGAGACCTTTGCCTGCCAGCCTTTGTCATTTTATGGGGTAGGCAAATTGGCCAGTGAACATTATCTGCGTATTTACCAATCTCAAGGGTTAAGACCAACCTCATTACGGTATTTTAATGTGTACGGACCTCATCAGAACATGGCAAATCTGCGTCAAGGGATGGTGAGCATTTATCTCGCGCAGTTTATCACCAATAAAGAGGTGATTGTTAAGGGGGCCAAAGATCGTTTCCGCGATTTTGTTTATATCGATGATGTGGTAGATTTTACAACGAGTATTATCCATGATGAGCGCTCCTATGGGGCGATTTATAACTTTGGGGCTGGGCGCAAGACGACGGTAGGGGAATTATTAGAGGCCATTGCCCGCTTAAGTGGTCTTAAAAGAAAGATTATCATTGCCCCCGGCACGCCGGGCGACCAAAAGGGTATTTATGCTGATATGTCGTTGGTGCAAAAGACATTTGGATTTAGATATAAATATGATTTGGAAAAAGGCCTGACCCAAATGATTCATTGGGCCAAGAAAGCGAGCTGGTAAGTGACTAAAGTAGCCAGCATTCCTCAGTGCCGTTTTTGTAGCGCGTCCGCAGAGTTTCAGTCGATCAAAGGCCATTACGTTTATGGCGGAGATCCCCAACAGCATTTCTGGCAGTGTCGTTCTTGCCAGATGATCTACCTTGATCCCCCCATGAGCGAGGCGCAAGAACATCATTTTTATAAACAGGAGTTTGAAAAGTACATGGACCAGCGTTCGGGAGAAGATACTAACTGGTCAGGGCCAGAGCAACATTTTTGTGCTAATCAGCGAGAAGTCAATCGCCGGATACCGTTTCTAGAACCTTATCTTAATGACGTGAAAACCGTCCTTGAGCTCGGCTGTTCATCAGGGTTTATGTTAAGTGCGTTGAAAAGTCATGGTAAAAAGGTCTACGGCATTGACCCCTCGGATGGCTTCATTGAGTATATAAAAGGCAAAGGCATTGCGGTCTTTGCCAGTGATGAAGATTTTAAGAAGGCAATCAATATCCCCTTGGATCTCATTATTCATTATTATGTCTTTGAGCATATTCGCCATCCTGTTGAGTTCATCAAAAAATATATGACCTGGATCAAGAAGGGCGGCCGGATGATCTTTGAGGTGCCCTGCGCCACTGATCCGTTGGTGGAGCTTTATAAGGTGCCTGCGTTTGAACAATTTTATTGGTCGGTTGCCCACCATTGGTATTTTACAAAGGAAAGCCTGAGCCGTGTCCTGGAGAAGACAGATTATGCCTTTCAGCTCTTTGCGGAACAACGCTACGATATCTCCAATCACATGGTCTGGATGCTGGAAGGAAGACCAGGAGGCCTGGGAAGATATAATCATGTCTTTGATGAAGAATTAAACCGCCAATATAAAGAGCAGTTAAAGAAATATTGGATCTGCGATACTATCGTGGCGGTTGTTGAAAAATAGCATGGTTAAAGCCATCATTAAATATTTTTTAAAGCAACTCGGCTATGAGCTCATCTCTAGGAAGGCCCCGGCCCAACTCTACTATGAGCTCGATTGGGAATTTCATGATCTTTATGAGTTGGCACAGGAAAAATGCCAGATGACCAAGACAGATAACACGTTAAGACGTCAGCGGCATTATACACTCAATTATCTTTTAAAAAACGCACCATTGGCCAATGGAGAAGTCTGCGAGTTAGGGTGCTGGCGCGGGCTTTCGGCTTATCAAATCGCCTATCATTTAAGGACCGCGGGCGCTAAGAATGTATTTCATATTTTTGATTCTTTTGCAGGGCTTTCGCCTTTTGAGGCGGCGGATATTGGGCAAGGCGGGCAAGATAGCACAGAGACACGGCGCAAGCAGTTTGCCTGCCCCTTGGAGACGGTTGCCGATAATCTCAAGGAGTTTTCTTTTATCAAGTATTATAAGGGGTGGATCCCCACACGTTTCTCTGAGGTCGCAAATCATTTATTTTCTCTGGTGCATATCGATGTCGATATGTATCAGCCCATCGCAGATTCCTTTCGTTTCTTCTATCCCCGTTTGGTCAAAGAGGGGATTATGATCTTCGATGACTACGGCTGCACCCAATTCCCCGGCGCTAAAAAGGCGGTGGATGAATGTTTAAGGGAATTTCATCAACCCTTTTTTGTACCACTGCCATCCGGGCAGGCCTTCTTGATTAAGGGTTTAAGAGACTAGATGCCGAGAGTTTTTCTAACTGATCATGTGGTTGCGAAAGTCCCAGCGGATTTTACTCGCCTACGCCTTTTTACCACCAAAAGACTTTCTTTAGCGAAGAGAGATCGCCTGCGTCGGTTAGGAATCAAACGTTTTTATCTCCCAACGTTGTCATTAGAGGATACCGGGCGTTTTTTTGTTGAATTTGATCGGTTTTGGGACAGGTTGATTAAGGATTTTAGAGAGGACCATGTCTTCTGGCGTAATGGTGTGTCTTCCAAGATGCAGGAATGGGAAAATTCAGTCGGATATTGGGCCGTTATTTTGTTTGCTTTAACCAAGGCACTTGATCCGCAAGGCGATGTGTGGATCATGACCCAGAGCCTGGAAGAGGAAGATTTAATCAAGGCGTGGGGCAAGAAGCAGGGTTGGACAATTGTCGAGCCAACTAGACTGCCCCGCTGGTTAAGGCGTGGCATTCAGGAGGTCAAGAATTTTGTTTGTTATCTCTATTTGGTTTGTATTGCCTTTCAACGAAAAATATTTTCTGCACAATCACAGAATTCCTCATTAATGCCAGAGAAGAATGCTGTCTTGCTGGCATCGATGTTTTATCCCGCCTCATTCAATAGAGGGCAATATCAAGATCCTTTTTTCGGGGATTTGCCTGAATTTTTATCGAATCACGCAAGACAAGGCGTGTATCTAAGCGATTCGATTCCCCTGCCTGATGCGTCTCTAACTGTAACCGTTAAGGCATGCCGCAACGTTATTCTAAAAATGCCTTTAATGTTGCTTAGCTGGATAGAGTGGGGGGGAGTTCTTCTACGGATTTTGGGAAGACGCATTAAATTTGACCGTGCGTTTTTTATGGACTGTGATTTCTCCCAGCTTCTGGAGTGGCGGGCACGCTCTTTTCAGTTCCATTTTAATTGGCATGCAGAAGTGTATTATGAGGCGGTGAGAAAAATATACCGCCAGCATATTTTTAAAGAATTGATTTTCAATTTCGAAGGCAATGTCTTTGAGCGTGGATGCCTACAGGCCGTTAACGGATCTTCAATATGGACCTGTGGATATAGTCAGGGAGTTATTTATCCGGCCAATCTGAAGCTCAGACTGTCTTCTCAGGAAAGTAGACGGCGGCCGGAGCCTGCGCGAATTGTGTGCACCGGCCCACAGGCCCGGGAATCTCTCTTGAAGGTAAGTCATCGGACAAGTCATCAGTTGGTCGCAGGATGCGCCCTTCGCAAAGCCCCTGCATTCTCAGTCTATGACCCTGGGGATCGTCAGACGATTTTAATGGCCTTGGATGGGGTTTACAATATCGTGACCGTTCTAGATTGGCTTTTAGAGCATCACCATGTATTTAAAGATTATCGCCTGCGGTTACGTGCGCATCCCAATGTCTCGTTTGCCAAGATTCAACAGCAATGCCTCGGTGAATTCCCGGAGAATTTTATTATATCTGACCGGACTTTGCAGGAAGATATTTCAGAGAGTAGCTGCATATTGTATCGGCACACCTCCATTGGCCTGCAGGCCTTGAGCCATGGAAGGCCTGTAGTACATTTGTCTATTGATTGTCCTTTGCCAGGAGATCCATTAGAAGATATTACGTTAGGGAAATGGATCGTTCGCGATGCAGAAGAATTAAAGGACACCTTAAACACGATTGCTCGGTTAACGCCCGCACAACACGCATCAATAAGAAACGTTTGCCGTCAGACAGAAGGATATTTTGCCTCTCCTTGCATAGAGGCTATGGGAGATTTCCTCCCAGGAGAATCAAGGAAAGAAGAATGTCTCAACCGCGCGTAACTATCTTGATGACAGTTTACAACGGGGGAACTTATTTAAGGCCTTGTTTGGAGAGTATCTTAAGGCAGAGTCTTAAAGATTTTGAACTACTCATTATCAACGATGGCAGCACGGATGATTCGCTTAAGGCTATAGAGTATTTTGATGATCGGCGTATTAGAATTTATCATAACGCAGTCAATCAGGGGCAGACCAAGTCATTAAATATTGGTCTTCAGATGGCCGCCGGTGAGTATGTCGCTCGCATGGATGCCGATGATATTGCCTTTCCTCATTGGCTCGAGGCACAGGTCCATAGCATCAGTCAACACCCCGATTGCAGTGTGATTAGTAGCTACGCCGTTGCCATCGATGATAAGAATCGGATTAAAAAATTGTATAAACCTCCATCGGATAGAAAGAACATCATCCTACGTTCACTGATCGCCTCTCCTGTTAATCACGTGGGTTCTATTCTTAGAAAAAAAGACATCATTGAGAATGGCGGCTATGAGGAACACTACGCCATAGCGGCCGATTATGCCCTTTGGAGCAAACTGCTGAGGAATAATTTCAAAATGACAACGACCCCCCGGATACTGGTTGCTATCCGGGAACACGCGCAGTCTTTGAGTAGATCTGAACGCGGCAAGCGCGAATTGGAAGAAATAACACAGATTGTTCAAAAGAATATCGATCAATTTGTTGCTACTAGGTTCCTTGGAAATGAAGTTGCCTTATTCTGTCGGGCGAATTATGATGAAGAACATTTAACCCCCATCGAGCTTAAACAGGCGGTCGCTGTGACTAAAAGAATATATATGAATTTAGCGCCATTTTTGAAAATAGGGCAGCGGCAGACTACCTCGTGGGCGAGAAGGCGTTGTACAACGATTTATATAAAAAAAATATTTTCTCTTATACGGCACAAAGATTATAAGGGGGCAAGAGGGCTTGCCCAAAGAGGGATAAAAGAATTGGGACCGTTTAGTATATTGACTATGTTTTGGGTCGTATCTTTTTTAAGTAGAATGGTTACGGCTTTTATCCCACCTTTTTATCATGCGATACTTAGAATAAGGGCTTGCCTTAGATTGAATCGTCACTCAACTATTGGGTTTTATTAATGAGTACCTTAAGGAATAAAAAATACTTTATTGATTGCCTTGGGTTGCTGAGTATAGGCATTATTTCTTGGGGGTATGTTGTGTTTGTCAAGGGATTGGCCGAACAGCACATCCAGCTTCCTTTTCTGAATTTCCCCATCTTTGTGGGGGAAATACTACTTTTTATTTGTCTTGTCCTATTCTTAGTTAAGTATAGCCAGGATATACTGTTATTCACGAAATGGCACTATATTCTCTTGGGTTATTTTATTTTCGTCCTTTTGAAGGCCGTGTATGGCTATGATCATTGGGGCCCATTGGCCTTTCGTCACGCGGCGCTTTTTTATTATCCTGCCTTTGCTATTTTCGGTTATGCTTTTTTTAGAAGAGAATTCTTTGGTCGGGGACAAAGCGTAATATTGCTGGTGCTTATTGCGGGAACGTTTATGGTAAGGCACTATGAGTATACAACGCTAACGTTGACCATTTTGGGGATCATCCTTATTCAATTGCACTGGAGGGGTTGGATACGCTATGGGATGGTCTTGGCCCTGTTGAGTATTATCCCTTACAAAGAGTTTTTTTCAACAGCCCGTATGATGATCGTAGGTAATTTTGTATCAGGACTCTATTTGGCATGGGCCTTGCCTATTATTTTCAAGATCGAGCGAAGACTTAAATGGGCGTTAACGATATTGATAGGCGGGGTTGTCCTCATGGGATTATTAAAGTTCGCAGATCACCGTGCCATAAAATCCATCGTTAATTTTCAAAAAATGGCAGAGGTGATCCAATCTTCTGATGTCTATATTAACGCTCATCAGGATCATTTTAAAATGGAGGAATATAAACAAGTCAAGTTGTATAATCCAGATCAAATGGTCATGAATGTGGCCCAAAATCAGGAATTGAAACAAGTCAATGTGGCCCAAAATCAGGAATTGAAACAAGTCATTGTGGAGCATGTTCAAGCAAAAATTATGAATTTTGTTTTTGCACCTTTTGAGGAGAAGACACAAGAATCTCTTCTACAAGAGATAAGACAAGAGGCCAAATTAATTCTTGATAGGCAGCTACACCAAGTAGATCTCCCGGCTCCCCCAGGGCCAATAGAGATAAGGGCTTCTCAACCCAAGGTTGATTCTCAGGTGGTCATCGTTCAACCTCGGGAAATACTTCAACAGACCGATCACAAATATCAATTATTATATCCGCCTGATGTTTCTCCAGGGGCTGAACTGTCAGCTCAGGTACAAGATGTTGCCCAACAGAAGGCAGGGTTGCGACAAATCTTTTTTGAGCGGGTCAGAGGGGAGATAGAAAGAATTCCCATTGAGGAGCTAAGACATGGTGATACGCAGTTTAATACACGCGCCCTTGATGAGATAAAGAAGGAAATACAAATGGCTTTTACGCAGGAGATTGAGCAACAGGCGCCCGATATAACGCAGAAGAAAGATTTGACCGGTTGGGTTGACAATAACAACGCCGTTTTTCGAATTTTAATATGGAGGGACATGTTGAGAAATTTGAAAAAAGAGAAACCGATCTTTGGATTCGATTTCGGAGATCCCTTTCGGTCGAAAAGTCTTGAAATACTTGACTGGGGAAGGGGGGATTGGGCTCGCGATGGTTGGATTGAGCCGCATAATTCGTATCTGCACATCATTTATAGAGCGGGTATAGTGGGGATTTTGTTAATTTTTAGTTTCTTGTTTATTTTGTTTAAGATGATCCTATACTCTCTTCGGATAAAATCCTTCGCAGGGATCCTCCTGTGCGGTATTATTATCAATTGGTTTACCGCTGCCAATTTCTTGGTCACCTTTGAATTGCCTTACACGGCTATCCCTATCTGGACTATCTATGGTATCACATTTGCCTATTGTTATAAGACCCGCGGAATCGAAGGACAGGAACACCTGGCCACTACCTCATCTTTATCTAAGAAAGTTGAGATTCCTGTGCGTGATAACGGTTCATCCTTTTCAAAATGCTCAGTAAAGACGGTACAATGAATTGGGCTAACACGAAAGTGCTGGTAACTGGTGCAGAGGGATTCATCGGAAGCCATCTGGTGCAAAGACTTCTTATGGAAGGGGCGCGGGTCCGCGCCTTTGTGTTTTACAATGCTTTTAACCGTTGGGGATGGTTGGATTCTTTCCCCAAGGGCCAATTGAGCAAGGTGGATGTCTTTTGTGGGGATATCCGCGATCCCGGCGGTGTGGCGCAGGCAATGAATAACGTGGATATTGTTTTTCATCTGGCCGCCTTAATTGGGATTCCGTTGAGTTATCGTGCCCCGGACAGTTACGTGGATACCAACGTCCGGGGCACGCTCAATGTCTTACAAGCTGCCCGTAGGGAAGATGTGCGTAAAGTGATTCATACCTCGACGAGTGAAGTCTATGGCACCGCCCAGACCCCTTTGATTAGCGAAAATCATCCTTTAAACCCCCAGTCGCCCTACGCCGCGACTAAAGCGGCGGCCGACCATCTGGCGCAGTCATTTTGTCTTTCCTTTGGGATGCCCATTGTTACCTTGCGACCGTTTAATACCTATGGCCCGCGACAGTCCGCGCGCGCGGTTATCCCGACGATCATTAGCCAACTAGCTGCAGGGCAAACGACCATTCATTTAGGGAACATCCAGTCAACACGCGATTTTAGTTTTGTCTTCGATACCGTTGATGCCTTCATTAAAGTGGCAGAATCCAAAAAGGCAATTGGTCATGTTCTCAATGTAGGCACTGGCCGAGAGATTAGCGTGAGAGACTTAGCGCAGATGATCGCTAGACTCATGAAGGTCACCCTTAAGATTGCTACCCAAAAAAAGCGCCTGCGCCCGGCGGATAGCGAGGTGGAACGACTCTTATGCGATTCCACTGGCCTGCGAGAGATTTGCGGCTGGTCCCCCCGGGTAAGCCTCGAAGAGGGGCTGCGGCAAACTGCCCAGTGGATCAAAAAAAATCTTCAATATTACAAACCGGAGATATACAATGTCTAGGATTCAGGCGGTTATTTTAGCTGGTGGGCAGGGCTCACGGCTGCGGCCGTACACCACTGTCCTACCTAAGCCGCTTATGCCGGTAGGTGAACTTCCTATTGCCGAAATCATTATCCGGCAACTCAAGCACTATGGCCTGACCCACATCGCGATGACAACCGGCCATTTATCCGGATTGATCCAGTCGTTTTTTGCGGATGGCCGCCGGTGGGGTGTTCATATCGAATACATCTTTGAAGATAGGCCCTTGGGAACCGCTGGGGCTTTAAGACTGGTTAAGAATCTAGCCGATGAGGTGTTGGTTATCAACGGTGACATCCTGAGCAATGTTTCTTTTAATGACCTTTTTGTATTTCATAAGAGACAAAAGGCACAGGCAACTATTGTGTGCAAGGAACGCATCGTTAAAACGGATTTCGGTGTGGTTAAAATGGATCGCCATGATCATCTGATGGATTATATAGAGAAACCCGAACACCGCTCCTATGTCAGCACAGGGATTAATATTTTCCATAAAGAATGTCAGGATTATATCAAGCCTCATGAATTTTTAGGGGTCCCTGATTTGATACTGCGTCTTAAGAAATCACACGAAAAGATCTGTTGTTTTAAGATCTCCGGGATCTGGCTGGATTTAGGACGTCTTGAGGATCTCGAGATGGCTCAAGAGGTCTTTGAAAATAATCGCGAGGATATCTTGCCCTCGTAATCCTATGCACATCTTGATCACCGGGGTTAATGGATTTATCGGTACGGCTTTATGGAACTATCTTAAGGGTGAAAAATCTTCTTTAAGGGTCTTTGGCGTTGACATTCAGCAAGGAAATCCTACGCGTAATGTTTATGCCTGTGATTTATGCGACCCGCGGCAATTTAGAAAAATTCTTCAGCGCACCCGGCCCAAGATTATTTTTCATTTAGCCGGCGGTAGGCCAGCGGATGAAAACGCCCTCTGGCAGGTCAATTTTATTTCAACCAGGACACTGCTTGAGGCAGTGGCGCAGCTTTCGGGCGATCGCCCGCGCGTTATTATTCCTGGTTCGGCCTCCGAGTATGGAAGAGTCAAGACACCCCAAAGACCGGTCACGGAGGACTTCCCGCTACAACCCTTGGGCTGGTATGGCTTTAGTAAATACGCCCAGACAAGCTTAGGACTTATGTATGCACGCCGAGGAATCGACGTGCGGATTGCGCGTATTTTCAATATCGCGGGGGCGGGGACGCCTCCTAGCCTTGCCATAGGAAATTTCGCCCAAAGGATCGTTACTATTGAAAGGGAGTCCGGGCGTCCCATCCTGAAGGTAGGACGCCTGAGTGGTCGCCGTGACTTTCTAGATATCGAGGATGTCTGTTCGGCCCTCTGGGCGATCGCCCGAAAGGGCAAGAAAGGAGAAGTCTACAATGTGTGTTCTGGCAAAACTTCGGTGATCCGGTTTTTACTGCGGGAATTGATTTCCCATGCCCATACGAAGATCAGTGTTCAAGAAGAGCGCAAGGCTGCCTCTACTAGTTTTGACATCATCGGCTCTAATGTCAAGCTCCAACGGGCGACCGGTTGGCGCCTGCGGGTCTCGTTAGCGCGGAGTTTAGAGAATACGTTACGATATTATCGACAGCAATGAGGATCCTTATCGTCCATAACCGTTATCAGCAACCTGGCGGCGAGGATGCCGTGGTCAAGGCTGAATTTAATCTTTTAAAAAGTTTTGGACAGCAAGTTAGGCTTTATGAGCGTACCAATAGTGAGATCGATGGCCATTCCTACTTAAGAAAGATTCATGCCTTTTGGAATATGGATTGGTCTACGCAATCTTACCATGACATCCGCAAGGTATTAAAGGAGTTTGCCCCTCACGTTGTTCATTTTCATAATATCTTTTTTATCCTTACACCTTCCGTGTACCAGGCCTGCCGGGATGAAGGCGTTGGTATTGTCCAAAGCCTACATAACTTTCGTCTTTTATGTTCGAACGCACTTTTTTTTAGAAATCACCACATTTGTGAAGAGTGCCTTGAGCATAAAAATTTGTGGCGGGGCGTTTATTATGGTTGTTACCGAAATTCCAGGCTGATGACGGGTCTTGTCGTGCGCATGCTCAAGGCTCATTGGGATAAAAGGACTTGGCTTGATCAAGTCGATCTTTATATCGCGGCGACTGAATTTTCTCGGCGTAAACACATAGCCGCAGGGATCCCGCCGGAGCGCATTGTTGTTAAGCCCCATGTTGATGTTGATGGTCTCTTGAGGGAAAATAGCGATCAGGGATATGCGCTGTTTGCAGGACGCCTGAGCCCTGAAAAGGGCGTGGAGGTCCTCTTGAAGGCATGGAAAAAAAGATCGCTTCTTCCCCTGAAGATCTTGGGTGATGGGCCTGCGGCCATTGAGTTAAAAAGACAGTCCCAAGGGCACCCTGAGATTGAATTCCTGGGATTTGTATCACAAGACTGTTATGCGCAGTACCTAAGAGGGGCGAAATTCCTGATCGTTCCTTCTTTGTGTTATGAAAATTTTCCTCGCGTAGTGCTAGAAAGTTATTCTTACGGAGTTCCAGTGTTGGCGAGTTCCTTGGGGGGGTTCCCGGAGATTGTGATTGATCAGGAAACTGGTATGCTCTTTTGTCCTGGCGATGTGGATGATCTCTTAAGCAAGATCGAATGGCTTCTTTCGCATGAGGACCAGCGTCTTGTGATGCAGCAGAATATCCATAAGCTTTATGCGACAACCTTCAGTGCTCGCAAGAATTATGAAATCTTGATGGATATTTATCACCAAGCGATTACCCACCAAAAACTATCAGCCCCATGACACTATCCGATCAGGGCCTTGACGAAGGATTAAGAAAATACGCACACAATACCGGCTATCTTTTTTTGGAAAAAGTCGTCAGGATCCTTGTTGCCGTATTCGTATGGGCCCTGATCGCCCAATTTATTGGTGTCGAGCAATTCGGTATCCTTAATTTCGCCATCAGCTTTGTTTATCTTCTGGGGATTATCTCGGATTTGGGGCTGGACCATATTGTTGTAAGAGAATTGGTTAAAAAAAGTTATCAGACCGATAGACTGTTGGGTACGGTATTGATGATGAAATTAATGGGCAGTGCCTGCGCCGCGATCCTGATTATTGCTGTTACCGGCCTTCTTTCGCTAGATTTTGACACAAGATTGATTATCTGCCTTTTGTCATTGCGGTTGATCTTTCAGTCCTTCAATGTCATTGATCTTTATTTTCAGTCTCAGGTCCTTTCAAAATATGTGGTTTATTCTCAGATCACCGCCCTTGCCGTAACGACCCTCCTGGGCCTGTTATTTATCCATTTAAAGCTCGCCTTGATCTATTTTGCGGGTATTATTGTGCTCGAGATCGCCGTAACGAGTGCATCGAATATTTTTTATATCATGAGATATCAAGACATTTTCCATTGGCAGTTTGATGCTTCCCTCGGCCGAAAATTACTGCAAGATGCCTGGCCGGTGATGGTGACAGGTGTTGCCGTCGCTGTTTATATGCGCAGCGATCAGATTATGATCAAGGCAATGCTGGATGCCACCTCTCTTGGTTATTACGCGGCAGCGACACGGCTAAGCGAAATCTTTTATTTTGTGCCGATGGTTGTAACCAGTTCTTTGTTCCCTGCCATCATCAATGCCAAATTAAAAAGCAAATCTCTCTATGAAAGTCGGTTACGCGCCTTATTTTCTCTACTTTTTGGGCTGGCATTTATACTGTCCTTGCTCACCACATTACTGGCGCGCCCTATCATTGCTATTTTTTATGGTCAGGAATTTATGCCAGCCGCACCGGTCTTATCTATTCATATTTGGGCGAGTATCTTTGTTTTTTGGGGGGTCGCCAGACAATCATGGATTATCAATGAAAACTTACAGATTTATGCGATGTATTATGCGCTGCTCGGCGCCCTTAGTAATATTTTGTTGAATTTAATCTTCATTCCTTGGTACGGCATACAGGGCGCCGCGATGGCAACTGTATTTTCTTACTTTATTGCGGCAGTTGTGTCCAATCTTTTAAGCCAGCCTACCAGAGATATATTCGGGATACAAATAGGGTCAATGAATATAATGAGGTCTATGCAGAGATTGGGTGTTAAAGAAATAAATGCCGTTTAATAAAGATATTAATAATATAAAAGGCCTTATTCATCATCATGAGGCACGTTTTTTATATGAACTGGCAGGCAAGACCGTAGCCCAATTTGGGAATAATAGCATCCTATGTGAGATTGGTTGTTTCTACGGAAAATCGACAGTCTCTATTGCAAGTGCCCTCAAGGAGAAAGGGGCCGGTATTTTATATGCCATAGACTGGCATCAAGGATCCCGTGAGCTGCCGGGATTCGATACTGGAGAATACCCATCCACTTATGAAGAATTTATGAACAATCTGAAGAAATTTGCCGTTAAGGAGAGGATAAAAATTATTAACAGTAAATCTGAAGACTCTGTTACGGCGGTTCCCGAGAGGCTTCATTTTTTATGGATTGATGGGGCGCATGACTATGATGCCGTAAAGGCCGATTTTGATAATTATGCCCGTAAGATAACGAAAGGGGGGTATCTCTTATTTCACGACGCCTGCTGGACAGATTACATAGAGCCCATTGAGGTCATAGAAAATGAAGTTTTGGATAATCCTGATTACACCCTCTATGCCTGCGTTGGTAATACCATGGTTTTTAGAAAGACACCCAATAGGTTGCCCGGGTGGAAACGATATCTATTACGTCAACTGTTTCGTTATACATGCGGGGAATATCGATCATTACCTCAGAAAATTTTAAGCTTTGGCTTGTTTCGTTTGACAACGCTATGGACGACCTGGCGGCATAATGGGCATAAATAACGATGGCTATGAATTCATAAATCAATATACAATAGACATTTATATTCTTTTCTATATCGAAAAGAGGAAAAAGGCGGGTTTATGTGAAGTTTCCCTAAGATTTTGAGATAAAAATTTGTAAGACGAAAGCCAGACATTTTTATTTTGCCTTAACGCTAGGGCGGGTTTATCGTTTGCCATTTCTAGACGTTTTGTTATAATTGAGTTCCCTATTCTTCTAGTCTGAGTATTTTCAAGGTATGAAAATAGCCTTTGTGACCAATCTGTATGCTCATTATGTTCAGTTACTTTTTAAGTTGCTTGGTGAGCGACATGATGTTGATTTCTATTTTACCGGGGGATATGAAACATACTGGAACAAAAAGAATAAACTGGTACAGGCCGGCAAGCAGGACAAGCAGCTCAAAGGCTTCTTTTTGACGCCTAAATTTAAGATTTCACCAGGATTATTGGAATTGTTCGACAAAAAATATGAGTTGGTTATTAAAACTGTTGATGATCGTTTCGCTTTATTGTTCTCTTTCTTGACGGCTAAGACCTTGGGAAGGCCATTTGTCCTTTGGACGGGATTATGGGCCCATCCCACCACTGGGATCCATCGGTTGACACGTGGACTCATGGAATTTATCTATAGACATTGCGATGCCATCATTGTTTATGGAGCACATGTCCAGAAGTATCTACTTTCCATTGGAGTTTCTTCACAGAGATTGTTTTGTGCCCCCCATTCAGTCGATAATGACCTTTTTAATAAACCGGTCACCCATCAAGAGAAAGAAAGCTTAAGAAAAGATTTGGGGCTAACTCAAGGGAAAGCGATCCTCTTTGTTGGGAGATTAGAGACGTGCAAGGGATTGTCCTATCTGGTGGATGCCCTTGAGAGGATAAGATGGCCAGATCTCAACATCATCTTTATAGGTAATGGTCCAGAAAAGAAAAGATTAGAACAAAGGTGTCAAATTCTTTTGGGTAAATATTTCTTTTTAGATCACGTCCCTAATGAAGAGTTATATCGTTATTATGCCTTAGCCGATATTTTTGTGTTACCATCTATCACAACGAAAGATTTTAAAGAGCCATGGGGGTTGGTCGTCAATGAGGCCATGAATCAGGGTTGTCCCGTCATCGCCACTGATGCCGTAGGGGCCGCTGCCGGGGGATTGGTCGCTGATGGCGTCAATGGCTATATTGTCCCGGAAAAAAATAGTAACGCCCTCAAAGAGGCCATTGAGAAAATACTCACCAACGATGAGTTGCGGGCTGTGATGCGTCAAAATTCACGAGAGATGATCAAACAATGGGCCCCTGAGCAGACACTGCGAGGGTTTGTCCAAGCTATTGATTTCGTTCATCCATTGAAAGAATAAGATGGAACTAACATTAAGATATTATTATTATTTCGATGTTCAGGCCCCTGAGCTGGTCGATGGCCTTAATAATAGGCTTGAGTCCTGGGATGTGTTGAGGACAAAAGGGGCAGGGATTAACAGGCCTTTTTATATAAGCGATAATCGTGACATTTGGCAAAAGGGATGCCTGAGCAATGGATTGTTAAGATCACGGGCCATCAAGATTGCTGAGTTTTTGAAGGGCCGTTTTCATAATATTTATTCTTTTGGGGTGGGCAGTGCTCAACTGGAATTCTTGATTAAAAAAGAAAATCCATTATTTCAAATCAGGTGCTCTGATTTCGCCCCCAAAGGGGTCGAGCGCCTTAAGAAAGTCTTTTGGGAGGCCGATGCCATTACTGTCTTTGACATAATAAATGGCAATTGGGGTACGATTGAATCAACGGGCATCTGTTTGTTTTATCGTGTGGATGCTGAATTCGAGGATGAAGAATGGGAGGCTATCTTTAGAAAAATGACATCCGCAGGGGTAAGGCACGTCCTCTTTATTCCCTCGGAGATGATCAGCCTTAAACGGATTTTATATCTTTCAACCAAATACCTTATCTTTAAGTTATTAAGAAAGAAAATGACTTTTTGCGGATTTGTAAGAACTAAAGAGCGATTTATATCTTTATTCACGAAATATTTTAATATTGTTACGATGGCTCAATTTCATGATATGCAAGGATTTTTATTGTCCTCCCACCAGACCCCATGAACGTAGAAGATATATTGAGTAACGGCACGCTGGTCGCGAAGATTTTCTATAATCAACCGATTGCCCCTGGCGTACATTTTTATGTGGAGAACGAAAGCACACTTCAGGTAGGCAAACAACTTCGCTTGAAGGGTGAACAGATTAAGCCTCACCGGCATCTGTCCATTAAGATGTGCAAAGAAGAGACGTTAAAAGAAGTTTTATATATTGAAAAAGGTTCGGTCAAGATCAATTTTTATAATGACGACTGGAAAGAAATCAATTCCAGGGTCCTTCGTCCCGGGGACATGGTCCTTTTAATTAAAGGGGTCCATGGATTCGAGATGTTGGAAGAAACAGTGATGGTCGAGATTAAAGAGGGCCCTTATAATCCGGCCAGCACACAAAGAAAAGTTTAGATGAAAACGGCATGATACCGGTCTGCACACCGCTATTGGGGAAAAATGAAAAGAAATACGTCGATGAATGCATCGCGACAAACTGGATTTCTTCTTCAGGAAAATATATCAAATTATTTGAAGAAGGCTTCAGCCATTATTGCGGCAGGAAATATGGCGTCACGACCACCAACGGCACAACCGCCCTGCATCTGGCCTTGGCGGCATTAGGGATCGGGCCCGGCGATGAAGTCATTATGCCCACCTTTACCATTGCCGCAACGGCCTTTGCTGTGATGTATTGCGGCGCTAAGCCCGTTTTTATTGATTCAGAGCCTGCAACCTGGAACATCGACCCCGACCAAATCAGGGCCAAGATCACCCAAAAGACCAAGGTGATTCTTCCGGTTCATATCTACGGGCACCCTTGTGCGATGTCGGTGATCATGAGTCTGGCCAGTAGGTACAATTTATGTGTTGTTGAAGACGCTGCTCAATCTCATGGGGCCCAATATCAAGATAAGAAGGTGGGGGGCATCGGAGATATCGGCTGTTTTAGCTTCTATGGAAATAAGATCATCACCTGCGGGGAAGGAGGGATGGTGGTCACAAATAACCGACGGATTGCCCAGCGTTGCCGCGATCTTCGCAATATGGCCTTTATTGAATCCAAACGGTTCTGGCATAAAGAGATCGGTTTTAATCACCGAATGACGAATCTGCAGGCTGCCTTGGGGTTAGCGCAGTTTGAACAGATTGATCAGCTCATTGAAAGACGCCGGCGCAATGCCGTCTTATATTCCGCCCTGCTCTCTGGTGTTGAAGGATTAAGACTTCCCATCGAACGATCTGATGTGAAGAATGTCTATTGGATGTATGGCATTCTGGTTGAGGACGATTTTGGGTTAAGCCGTGATCGTCTTATGAGAAAATTAAAAGAAAAAGGCGTTGAAACAAGGACTTTCTTTATTCCCCTACATAATCAACCTTTTCTTAAAAAACAGGGCATGGCCTCAAAGGAGCGCTTCCCGGTCGCTGAAGATATTGCCCGCAGGGGATTGTATCTTCCCTCAGGGAGCGGTTTGACGAAGAAAGAAATTGAATATATCTGTGATTGTATCAAAGAAATTAAGGATGCCTCCTCCCATGATATTTAATCGCTACGCGCAGTATTACGACGTTTTTTATCAAAATAAACGTTATACAGAAGAGATTGTCTATCTGGAGTGGCTATTCAGGAAATACCGAAAAATTGAGACCAGGACAGTCCTGGATCTAGGCTGCGGCACCGCCGGCCACATGACCCCGCTGCTTAGAAATGGCTATCGCGTGACCGGTTTGGATGCCTCGGGCCAGATGCTGGAAATTGCCAGAGACAAACTTATCCGCGAAGGATTAAGAGGAGATCTTGTTCATGGCACCTGCCAGGATTTTACCCTCAACAAAAAATTTGACGCTGTTATATGTCTATTTTCCGTTATTAACTATGCCGCTGCCAATGGCGATATCATAAGGACCCTAAGGAATATTCACACGCACATGAAAAAGACCTCAATTTTTATATTTGATTTCTGGAACGCCACCACCGTTGTTGATTATTATAACCCCAAAAAAAGAAGGAATTTTCGCAAGAATGGCATGGAGGTGGAGCGAAATTCAGCTACAAAAATTTATCCTTCTCAGAGAAAATGTGAAGTCCATTATACATGCATCTTGAGGCGCAAAGGACGCTTAATCCGGCGTGATAAAGAACGGCATGTCTTAAGATATTTCTCCATTGAGGAAATGGCCGACTACCTGTGCCGCTCGGGTTTTCAGGTGGTGAATATGCATCCATTCCTTAAACCCGAAGGGAAAATCCGCAGAGACTCCTGGGATGTGACGGCGGTTGCCAGAAGAGCATGAAAGTCATTCTTGCGGCCAAGAGCGTCTATCCCTTTCATCCGTTTGGGGGTGTTCAGAAATATATTTATTATTTTGCGAAAAATCTAGTTCGTTGTGGTATTAATGTGGAGATCGTCGCTCCCCAAGATGCCAGGGCCGCTAGGGTCGAAGAGTATGAGGGTCTTTCCTATAGGCTTTTGAGGCCGGCCATTTATCAATACCTGGAATACCCGGTGGGATGGTGGGGGGTTCATCTATTTAGTCGTTCTTTGGCAAGATATTTAAAAAAGACTCGCTTTGACTTACTGCATAGCTTTGACCTGACCGGTTATCAATATTTAAAAATAAAATCAAGGAAACCTGTCATTGCCCATATCTTCACGGATAATTATTTAAGCAATCCCATCTCTTTGACCAATATCTCTAATATTTGGAACTTTACGGCGGCCCGTTTTGATAAGATCAAAGAAAAAAAAGTTAAGATATCTCCCTTTGATGACCTGTCAGTCAAGGCGCAATATCTGGGCCAATATATGTTTAAAGTAAGGCCTCTCCATGAAAGTTTGCGACGTTGTGACGCGGCGTTTTTTGAGGATGAGATCTTTCGGGGCGATGTCGCCAAGCTGTATCGTATCAATCTCCAGAAATGTTCGGTGGTTCCCGTTGGCATCGATATTCCTTGTGTCGAGCAAGCGCTTACCCGGACCTCTATTTCAAGGCCAGGACTCGGATTGGGCAAAGAGGATATTGTCTTGATTAGCGTTAATCGTCTGGCGGCGGATAAAGGGGTCGATAAAATAATCACGGCCTTGGAAAGGATCGTGAAAGATATCCCTAAGCTAAGGCTTATAATGATCGGTGGTGGATATCAAGAGAGGGAGTTGCTTGAGATGATACGGCAGAAAGACCTGACCCGATATGTCCGGCATTTGAAGAATGTTCCCGAAGAAGATTTATATCAATACTATCGATTGTCGGATATTTATGTGTGCGCATTTTCATACCCTGGATCCAGCATAAGTACTCTCGAGGCGATGGCGTGTTCTTTGCCTATTATTACAACAGCCCAGCCCTGGCTCGTTGAAGAGGGAAGAAACGGGTTGTTCTTAAAAGACAACGAGCCGGGAACTATTGGCGATGCGGTTATACGGCTCATCAGGGAAAATAAATTGAAATCTCAGGGGGTCTTGTCACGGACAATGGTCCAAAAGTTTTCGTGGGATAATATCGCCCGAGAGGCTGTCAGAAGATACCAGGATATTCTTAAGCTCGACAACTAAGCGATAAAATGTCAAGGCAGGCCTTAAAGACCGTCAATATATTGGGAGTTAATGTCTGCGTCGTTAACCTTCGGCAGGCATGTTTATTTGTTGAAGAATGCATAAAACACAAGAAAAAGACTTATGTGTGTGTGGCCCCTGTCTCTACCATTGTGGACTGTCAGAAAGACCCGGAGTATAATAAGATCATTAATGGTGCCGGGATGGTGACCCCTGACGGAATACCGGTTGTTTGGTTGGGTAAATTAAAGGGTGAGAAGGGCATGGAACGGACGTACGGTCCCGATCTTATGCTTTCCTTATGTCAATTAAGCGAGAAAGAAGGACATCGGCATTTTTTTTACGGGGGCAGGCCAGAGACAAACTCTTTATTGGCCAGAAAACTGCAGGGATTATTCCCCAAGATGAAGATCGCAGGGAGCTTTGCCCCCTCGTTGATGGCTAAGGGACAATTGGAACAAGGGGATGTCCTTCGGCGCATTGATGATGCCCGCCCCGATGTCCTGTGGGTAGGGCTGGGAAGTCCTAAGCAGGATTATTGGATGCATCGTCATCGTGACCACCTAGATGTCCCCGTCATGGTCGGTGTTGGCGCCGCATTTGATTTTATCGCAGGGACCAAACCCCAGGCGCCCCCTTGGATGCGTAATAGCGGTTTAGAGTGGTTGTTTAGGTTGTGTTGTGAGCCGCGCCGGCTTTGGAAACGCTATCTGATTGGCAATACCCAGTTCATTTACTATTGCCTGCGCGATATGCTTTTTAAAAAGGACCTTGGGGCATGATTAAGGTGACCCAGCGTACGATGATTACGGCCTGTTATATCTTGATTGATATTATCTTTATCGTCCTTGCCATGGGACTTGCCTGTGAGATAAGGAAGGAAACCCTGCCATTTACAGTCGGCCTCAACAATCTATTCCTGAATCCGGCCAATCCATTTCGTCTTATATTTCTATTCTGGGGTCTGGTAGCCATTTTTTTTAACAGCATGTCCCAGCTCTATCAGACCCGCCGTGAGATATTTGAGGCAGCCGAGATCTGGGAGGTGATTCGGTCGGTTTTCTTGTCAATGACAATCATCATTGTCGCCATCTTTTTAGCTAAGGTCACTGCCTTCCCCCGTGCGGTTCTTTTTCTGACGACTTTTTTTATGATCCTCTTTTTTTCGTTATGGAGGATCGTTAAGCGTATCTTGGTGGGATATCTCGTGGCGCAAGGCTATCACAATTTTAACGCCTTGATTATCGGTGCGGGAAATATCGGCATGGCCCTAGAGAAGGAGATCGCCAAGCGCCCAACCCTGGGGATTCATGTCATCGGCTACCTCGATAACCTCAAGGAAGAGTCCCCAAATAAAAACGGGCCAAAAGTCTTAGGCAAGATAACAGACTTTGCGACGATCGCTCGGCGGGAATTTATCAATAAGATTTTTGTGACGACCCACCATGACGACCGCACCTTTTTGCGATTATTGGAAGAGGCGCAGGAATTGGGGGTGGCGATCCGTGTCGTGCCTTCTGGATTTGAATTGATTTCCGGAGAGTTCGTCAAAAATAATATTGGGCTTATTCCTATCTTAGAATATGGGGACATTACCACCCCCTCCCATCACCAGTTAGGTAAGAGGATATTCGATTTTACGATGGCCCTCTGCGGGTTGATTATCTTGTCTCCCGTATTTTTAATGACCGCCATTATTATTCGACTGGATAGCCCAGGACCTATTTTCTTTCGATCGCGTCGCTATGGGCGTAGAGGCCATATCTTTCATATGTATAAATTTCGGAGCATGGTGCAGAACGCCGAGGCGATCTTAGATGAGGTGCGCGATCAAAACGAAGCGGATGGCCCGATTTTCAAAATACGGGGAGATCCGCGCGTGACAATGGTAGGTAAGTTCTTGCGCAAATACAGTCTCGATGAATTGCCGCAGCTATTGAATGTATTGTGGGGACAAATGAGTCTGGTTGGCCCGCGGCCTTTGCCGATAGAGCAGGTGCATAAAGAAGACCTCCGTCAGCTCAAGAGGCTCGAGGTTAAGCCTGGCATTACGGGGCTCTGGCAGATTAGGGGCCGCAGCGATATTTCTTTCTCACGATTAGTCAGATGGGATGTCTGGTATATCAACAACTGGTCGTTCTGGCTGGATTTAAACATCCTCTTTCAGACGATTCCAGTGGTGATTAAGGGAAAAGGGGCCTATTGATCTGGCTCGTCTCTGCTCAATGCGCTATTAAACATAAAATCGATTCCCTAATCAGGTTCTTTCTGTGTCTTCTCATTTTTTGGCTGCCCTACAGTCCGGCTATCATCGAGACCTGTGTTATCATCTTATCTTTCCTGTGGGCTATCAAACGCGGCATCATGTCTTATCAGGACAAAAGGGGCCTGCAAGCCTTTTGTCTTCCTGCCACAGTTCTCAATAAACCCATCCTTGTCTTTGGGGTTGTTGCTGTCTTTTCCTCTTTGGCCAGTCCGTTTTGGGAACAGTCTTTACCCAATTTCTTGACAAAGACATTAGAATGGTTTATTGTGTATTTTCTTGTTATTGAAGGCATTAGGACAAGAAAACATATTTATCTCATCTTGGGCGTCTTCTTGGTAACGCTATTGGCGACGGTCCTAGATAGTCTTATTCAGTATTATATTACCTCTAAAGATATTTTCTTGGGCCACACGATCGACCCGGGGACACGGGCGACAGCGGGATTTAAGACACCCAATGGTCTGGGCGCGTATTTAACGTTGGCTATACCTCTCATTTTTAGTGGGATGGTGATTAAGGGGGGATTTTTTAAGTATCGCTTGACAGCGATCGGTATTTTCTTTCTAGCCATTTGGTCATTGATACTGACATTTTCTCGTAATGCCTGGGCCACGACATTGTGCGGCCTAATATCTTTTGTTGCCTTATTTTTCTTCCGTCAACAGCGTATCAAACTATATTTTATATTAGGCATTTTATCGATCTTGGTTCCTTTATGGGTCTATGGGATTTTCATCTTGGCCAATGGTTTGGATATCCCTGCATGGAGATCCGTTACAGCCTTATGGCGTCTGGGCGTCTGGGCGGATACGATGACCATGATCAAAGACAGCCCATTTTTAGGCCATGGGGTCAACACCTTTATGCAACTTTTCGAAACATACCGCACCGATATAGGGAATCCGACCTATGCCCACAATAGTTATCTGCAATTAACCGCAGAGACCGGGGTATTGGGTTTAGCCGCTTTTCTATGGATACTTGTAACACTCTTACGATGGGTTCTTACTGGTCTGGCGAGTGATGAAACAAGAGAAGACCCTCTGGTCCCTCTCGTTATGGGGCTGGGGGCAGGGATATTTGCCTTTTTAGTGGAAAGCGCCTTGGATAATCATTTTTATTCGTTGCAACTGTGTGTCTATTTATGGTTTATGATCGGCGTCTTGGTTGTCATGACAAAGGAGTTACCATGCCCGAATCCAAGCGAGCGTTAATTACTGGCATTACCGGACAGGATGGTTCCTACCTGACGGAATTTTTGTTGAAAAAAGGCTATACGGTGTATGGCCTCATACGTCGTTCCAGCTCTTTTAACACCAGTCGCGTGGACCATCTGTACCAGGACCCTCATGAGAAGGGTGTGCGGCTCAAGCTTGTTTTTGGTGACTTAAATGATGCCAGTTCTTTAAACCATATTGTCAAGACGATCAAGCCTGATGAAATTTACAATCTCGGTGCCCAAAGTCATGTGAAGGTCAGCTTTGAAATCCCTGAATACACCGCGGAGACAGTTGCCATTGGGACAACCCGCCTCCTGGAGGCCATCCGCGACTCAGGGATTCAAACAAAATTCTATCAGGCCTCCAGCTCAGAGATGTTCGGCAATATCTCAGAGCAGCCACAAAATGAAAAGACACCATTTGCGCCGCGCAGCCCTTATGCCGCTGCCAAGGTCTATGCCTATTGGATGACGGTCAATTACCGCGAGGCCTATAGGATGTTTACCTGTAACGGCATTTTATTCAATCACGAATCTCCGCGTCGGGGGGAGACCTTTGTGACACGTAAAATCACTATAGCTTTGGCCAGGATCAAATATGGGATCCAGAAGACACTGTATTTAGGAAATCTGGATGCTCAAAGGGATTGGGGCTTTGCCGGCGATTATATAGAGGCGATGTGGCTCATGCTCCAGCAGGAAAAACCAGATGATTACGTGGTCGCAACTGGCCAGACGCATTCAGTTCGGGAATTCTTGAGCGAGGCATTTGGTTATGTGCACATGGATTGGAAGAAATATGTGCAGATTGATCCAAAGTATTTACGCCCCACAGAGGTAGACTGCCTGATTGGGGACAGTTCCAAGGCTCGTCAAAAGTTAAAATGGGAACCGAAAGTCGATTTCAAAGGGCTTGTGCGGATGATGGTGGATAGCGACATGAAGTTAGTAGAAAAGGAACTTTACGGCACAGAGGAAAAATTGCAGAATGAAATTTTGGATGGATAAAAAGGTAGTCGTGACGGGTGGCACCGGTTTTTTGGGGCGAGGGGTGGTGCGATTGCTCAAACAGCGCGGCTGCGAGAATATCTTTGTCCCTTCTAGTGAAAAGTATGATCTCAGGCAATTGCCGGCCATCCAATCAATGCTGCGTAAGGCCAAACCCGATATAGTGATCCACCTGGCGGCTGTCGTTGGTGGGATTGGCACCAACCGGGAGAACCCAGCGAAGTTTTTCTACGACAATATCATCATGGGTGTGCAATTGCTCGACCAGGCGTATCGATTCGGCGTTAAAAAGTTCGTCACGGTGGGAACGATCTGTGCTTATCCTAAATTTACGCCAGTCCCATTCAAAGAGGAACATCTCTGGGATGGTTACCCCGAGGAGACCAACGCCCCCTACGGTCTGGCCAAAAAGATGCTGCTTGTCCAGTCCCATGCGTACCGTCAGCAGTATGGGTTTAACGCTATTTATTTATTGCCAGTCAATCTATATGGCCCCAATGACAATTTTTCTCCTGACTCGTCTCATGTGATTCCCGCATTAATAAAAAAATGTTTTGATGCGCAAAGAAACAAACGACATTGTATTGTCGTTTGGGGGACGGGACGGGCGACGCGGGAATTTCTCTACGTGGATGATGCCGCGCGAGGGGTGGTCCTTGCTGCCGAACGGTACAATAAACCTGATCCCGTCAACCTGGGGGCAGGATTTGAAGTCTCTATTGAAAATTTAGTCAAAAGGATCGTCCATCTAACAGGATTCCAGGGTAGGATTATGTGGGACACCTCTTTTCCTGACGGTCAACCGCGCCGTCGTCTGGACACCTCCCGGGCCAAAAAAGAATTCGGGTTTCAGGCGAAGACTAGGCTAGACGTAGGGTTAACCAAGACGATCCGCTGGTATAAAAGCCAAACTGATTTAGGCTAATATATGGTGACCACCGCTAGAATCGAACAATGGATTAAGCAATGTGATGGGGCGATGGCATTTTCTTTCTATGCCATGATTTATTTTTTGCCCATTTCGATTGCCCTCTGTGAGATCTTTACTTCCTTGGCCTTTATCATTTGGCTTCTAAAAAGAGGAGCCGTCTTCTACCAGCGCTTAAGGGAGACCACAACGGATGGCGCTCATTGTTCATTTTGCCAGAGAATAAAACTTTTTTTGCGGTCCTTCAAGCCCATAGCCAATCCCCTTAATATCCCCATCGCCCTTTTTTTATTGTTTAATTTTATCTCCATGCTTTTAAGTCAACATCGGATGGTGAGTATAGAGGGGTTTCTAGGAAAGACCTTACAAAATTCCTTTCTGTATTTTAATTTTATCGAGTGCATAAATTCTCGGGGACGGTTTAAGATATTTTTCAGAGTATTTTTTGTATCGATTGTCCTGATCTCTGTCAATGGCATTTATCAGTACTTTGTCGGTCATGAATTCATTCATGGCAGCAGTTTTGATGGGAGAATTTCCTCAAGCTTTCGTCATGCCAACGATTATGCTGCCTATTTAGTCGTTGTTAGTCTTATATTGCTTGGTAGCGTCTTTTCCCTTTTTGCGTTTGGGAAAAAGGCTGTTTCTGGTCAGGAATTCTTTGTATCTCGACGCAGCGCCTTGTTCTGCTTGTCCCTATTTGTCTTGACCTCTTTTTCTCTGGGGCTCACCTATTCGCGGGGCGCATGGCTTGGATTTTTATTTGCCATGCTTTATCTTTCTTGGCGTAGGAGAAATTTGACCTTTTTTAATCTCTTGATAATCATTGTATTCTTTGGAATCTTTTATCCTCAGCTGAAGTCATATCGTCATGTGGAGCTGTGGGGGGATAGCTGGATTGAAGTCGTCAAGACGCCGCAACAGCCAACGACCCTGGAGTCGGCATTGGCACCCACCGGATCTTCTCTGGGCCCAAGCGAAGGGACTCTCTCAGAGCCTTCTTTAGAGACCGAAAGTCTCTTACCACCCACGCAGGCAGTTATTGTAAAAGAGCAAAGACGCGCTTCATTCTTCGGGGACATTAAGGAAATATTCCTGTTACAGGTATCTCAGATGAATGCCTCCGGAAGGCGGGCTTATTGGCAAGAGGCTATACACATGATTAGGGATTATCCTGTATTTGGTGTTGGTATCAACGCCTATTCATTGGTAGCCCCGCGCTACAAGATCACGTGGGGAGGGTATCCGCATAATTGTTATTTGCAAATGTTGGTAGAAATAGGCATCGTTGGATTCTTGCCTTTTCTGTGGATACTTTTCAGAATATTTCGCGTTGGGATAATCCATGAGTCTCGCGTCCAGGACCCATCTTTGGTGTTGATCTTGGTGGGGGCCATGTCTGGTTTTCTTGGCTTTCTTGTTCATAGTTCTGTGGACACGAATTTCTATTCAGTCCAACTAGGAAGCTTGATGTGGCTTATGATGGGGCTCATCACCGTCATAAGGGAGGTCGGAAGCCGTACTGCCTAGGAGGACCCTGTGCGTCCAGGAGCCGTTTCTGCCATACCCATTGCCCATGTGGGCCCAACGATGGTGCGTATCTGCTTGGTCGCATTAGTCTCTTTTCTCTCTTTTATTTTTTATACCATACGCACAACGCTCAATCCGCAATACGGCAAACTTTTTTATAATATCGGGATGCGCTGCGCAGACTGTTCTCCACAGAAGCGTTGGCATTATTTCACCAAGGCACTTTATTATGATCCTGGTCTTAGTGAGGCTTATTATCGGTTGGGCAAGATAGCCGCAGCCGATGGCCAGGAGGATAAAGCTTTTGAGTTTTACAAAAAAGCAGCTACCTTGGATTATCGCCATTGGCAGGCCTACGTTCAAGTAGGTTATTATTATTTTCACCATGGTGAGCCGGAGGCGGCCTTCCGCTATTTAAAACAGGCGTATCGATACAATCAGGAGGTTGCAGAGGCTAGGCATAAGTATTATTTAGGGATTTTGTACGAGTTAAAAAAAGATTATGAAGCGGCAATTTCTTGTTATAACGGGATTCCGGGTAGCGACCCGAAAGTAGCTGAGATTATGGCCCGGAAAGGATCCTTGTGTCACTTAATAGGCTGGGACGAGGGAGCTAGGGACATCGAAAGATATTTATATCATATCGATAGAGACGATTTGGCGGACCCATTAAAACGTTTTATAGAAATAAATCAACTGCCTGAATATATGAAGACGATCCCTGAGTTTGAATGGATCACTGATATAGAATTCAAAAATCTTAAGCTAAATCCATAGAGACGGGAAGTTATAATGGAAAAACTCAAGCACCATCAGGCCACAGGGTGGGATGTACTTGTCCTATCTTTTTTTGCGGTAATGATTACCTTCCATCCTTTTTATCTGCATGGAGAATTGAATTTTTTTGAATTAGGGATTTATCTTCCGGGCATCAACGCCCTGTTGGATGGGGCGGTGCCTTACCGCGATTTCTTTCACTTGCGTGGCCCGCTTGAATTGTATGTCCCTGCCTTTTTTATGTCCCTTTTGGGAGAAAATGTCGCTATCTTAACGACGTATTTTTATATTGGTAGCGTTATAACGCTTTTAATCGCCATTGGGATCGCTCAAGGCATTTTTCGGACACGTTTTATCCTATATCTTATGGTGCCTGTTCTCATCGGCAGGACCTTTCCCCGCGTTGCCTTCACCTATTGGGGTGGCATGCGGTATGCCCTAGGGTTATTGGCTATTTTTTTCGCCGTTTATTTCTTTCAACGCAAGAAATACCGCTGGATTGTTTATTCAGGCATAGTAACGACCTTAGCCTGGTTGACCAGTATCGAGATCGGCGTCTGCGCGTTGGCCGCTATCAGTATTGCTTGTGTCATGGGGTGGTTTTTTAAAGTTTACAACAGTCATTTTATCATTAGGGCGATTGGTATGTACGTCTTGGGGATTGCCATGATCGCTGTACCGTATTGTGTGTATTTAGCCAAGATGCGCGCCTTGGGCGAATATATTGAGTCAACGTGGGCGGTTGTGACCCAGCTGACAAAGATATTTCCTGATCGTTTATTGGAAAACTATCCTGGCACCCTAGGAGAGATTTTAAGCGCTATGCTCCCGTGGGGAAATTATTTTAAATTACTGACCCCAGCCTATTGTTTTTTATTTCTTGCCGTTTATACAGCAATCAAGATTAGGCGCAAGGCGTTTGACCAGCGCCTATTGGCAGTCCTATGTGTTGGGGCGTATGGTGCGATCATGTACATGACGGCCTTCCGGAAGCTCATGGCAAGCCAATTTGAAATGGCACTCCAACCCGAGAAGATAATCTTATTTTTCATGCTGGAAGAGGCTTTTTTGCTCCTATGGGGCCAAAGAAGTTGGATTCGTATGTCGCTGGTAAGGCGGCCCGATAGATTCGACCAATGGAAACTGGCGGGGATTTATTTCTTGATCTTTGGTCTGGTCATTTCTTCTGTCAATTACGCCCTTATGCGCTACGACCGACGTTTTTTTGCCTTTCAATATATAAAATCGGTTGTGCTCGGTCAAGATACGAGACGATTATATCCTTTAGTCAATCAGAAATCCGAGAGGATGCGCTTGAGTCGCCTTAAAGGGATCGTCGTCCCCTCTTGGCAGGCCGAAGATTTCAAACAACTCACCGATTTCTTTGAGCAGAATACGCCCCCTGGCGAAACAGTCTTGATGTACCCTGAGGTGGGGCTGTACAGTTTTATTATCGACCGTCCATTTGTGGGTCGATTTCCCATGGCCACCTTTTCCTGGATAGGAGGCTGGCATCGGGAATTTATGGAAGATTTATTGGTGGCTAGACCACGGTTTGCTGTCTTGTCCAAAGACCCCGGACCTACTTTTGAAAAGGCCTATTTCAAGATTCCATCCAATAAACAACATTATGAAGAAGCGATGCGTTACATCCATGATTATTACGTGGCAGTAGATTCAACGCCGAGTTTAGTAATTTACAGACGAAAAACCCCCTAATCTTCTTTTTCTCTTGATTTTAAAGCAAGATTAATTAAAATGGGGGTTACTTCAATTGATACAAAAGGAGGCCTGTCATGCCTGATGTTGGCGAACTTTTATTAGCGCAAGAGTCCAAAACGCTACTAGAGCATCGTTGCACCACTATCCCCAAGGAAGCCCTAACGCTCCCTGGGCCAGATTATATCGATCGTGTCTTTGTGCATTCCGACCGGTCGAATAGTGTGCTGCGCAATCTTCAGTCGATGTTCAATCATGGGCGATTAGCTGGGACGGGGTATCTTTCTATCTTGCCGGTTGACCAAGCGATTGAACACTCCGCCGGGGCCTCCTTTGCGCCAAACCCCATCTATTTTGACCCAGAAAATATCATAAAACTCGCCATTGAAGGTGGGTGCAATGCCGTTGCCTCAACGTTGGGCGTTCTTGGCATCACCTCCCGTCGTTACGCACACAAGATTCCATTTATCGTTAAAATCAATCACAATGAATTCTTAGTCTATCCGAATAAATACGACCAGCGGCTTTTCGCCAGCGTAGAACAGGCCTATGATATGGGGGCGGTCGCGGTAGGGGCAACGATTTATTTTGGTTCGGAAGAATCCCACCGCCAGATTCAAGAAATCTCCCAGGCTTTCCAACAGGCGCACGAATTAGGAATGTTTACCATTTTGTGGTGTTATCTGCGCAATGCCGCCTTCAAAAAAAGTGACTACGATTATCATGTGGCAGCCGACCTCACAGGGCAGGCGAACCATCTGGGCGTCACGATTGAAGCGGACATCATCAAACAAAAGATGCCGGAAAATAATGGTGGGTATACCGCACTTAAATTTGGGAAAACGCACCCCATCGTTTACGAACAACTTACCTCCAACAACCCCATTGACCTGTGCCGTTATCAAGTCGCCAACTGCTACATGGGAAAGATTGGTTTAATTAATTCCGGAGGGCCTTCTGGGGCAAACGACCTTCAAGACGCCATTCATACAGCCATCATCAATAAACGCGCTGGAGGGATGGGATTAATCTCGGGACGTAAGGCCTTTCAGAAACCCATGCGCGATGGCATCAAGCTGCTCAACAGCATTCAGGATGTTTATCTATCGACCTCAATTACCATTGCCTAGGACGCACTCGTCCCATCAGAAATTCCTTAAAACTGTCCACTTTTAACTCATAAATTACACCGGGCCGGTAATGTCAAATAAATTGTGTAAATTGGGTTAAGGGTTTAGCCTTCCAGTTTGTGTTTAAGCGAAAAAAGACAGCATAAATAATGCGTTGAAGGC
>SBBM01000002.1 GCA_005239725.1 Planctomycetales bacterium
TAGTAACTAGTTACTGATTTTTTTAATGATAGCGTCCGCCATTTCCTGTGTGCCGACTGCTGACGGGTCGTCAGGCGAAGGCTTTAAATCATAACTCACGGATTTGCCTTCCTTGAGCACCTCTTTTACCGCTGTCTCTAATCTTTCCGCGGCCTTTTCTTCATTTATATACCTAAGCATCAAAACCCCCGAAAGGATCATTGCCGTGGGGTTTACTTTATTTAAACCTTTATATTTCGGCGCAGCCCCATGCACCGCCTCAAATACCGCCAGGCCATCACCGATATTTCCTCCGGGGGCGATGCCTAATCCTCCGATGAGGCCAGCGCATAAATCCGAGATTATATCGCCGTAAAGGTTAGGCAGAACCAAAACATCATAATTTTGGGGCTTCTGCACCAACTGCATTGACATATTGTCCACGATCGCCTCGTCAAAAACGATTTTGCCTTCGTAATCTTTGGCCACTTCCCTGGCGGTTTTTAAAAACAGTCCGTCGGTAAATTTCATGATATTTGCCTTATGCACTGCCGTAACCTTCTTCCTCCCGGCTTTTATTGCATATTCAAAGGCAAACTTTACGATACGTTCAGAGCCGTATTTTGAAATAGGCTTAATGGAAATCCCGGAATCTGTGCGGATTTTTTTGGGGGTATACTTCTGTAAAAATGCGATGATATCTTTTGTCTCGCTCATACCCCCTTCAAATTCAATGCCCGCGTATAAATCTTCGGTATTTTCTCGGATAATTACCAAATCAATATTTTTATAGGAAGACTTTACCCCTTCGTAAAGCTTAGCCGGGCGCAAACACGCGTACAAGCCCAGTTCCTGCCTTATGGCAACATTAACCGAGCGAAAACCACCGGCAATCGGGGTAATAATCGGACCCTTAAGGGCGATTTTATTCCTTCTGACGGATTCCAATGTGCTTTTCGGCAATAACTCTCCGAATTTATCCTGGGCATCCTGGCCCGCCAGAGCCTCCTCCCAGTCTATCGTTACTCCGGTTGCCTCAATACACCTTTTTGCCGCTAGGACCACTTCCGGGCCAATCCCGTCTCCGGGAATTAATGTTATTTTATGCGCCATATTATTCAACCTCCGGAAGTCTGCCGTATTTCTTATAATAACTTACTATCCCACCCGCCTTAAGTATTTCCTGCATGAAAGCCGGGACAGGCCTTGCCTTTAATTCCAATTTTGCAGTCAAATCCCGGACAATCCCCGTATCCACTCCTATTTCCAGTTCATCCCCTTCTTTAATTCCCCGCGTATCTACTTCGATTAAAAGAAGGCCGACATTAAAACTATTGCGGAAGAATATGCGGGCAAAAGAATTAGCCAGGACTGCCTGAATGCCGGATTCCTTTATCACCAGGGGCGCCTGCTCGCGGGATGAGCCCATGCCGAAGTTATTCCCCGCCACAAGGACCGATTCTCCGGGAATTATTTTCCCGGGAAAATCCGGGTCAATATCCTCCATTATATGCCTGGCCAGCTCTTTCATATCGGTTATGGCAAACTTATACCGCCCGGAAATAATAAAATCCGTGTTTATGTTATTCCCCAGCCTTAGTGTCCTGCCGCGTATTTCCATTATAGATGTCGGAACTCGTCAATATTCTTTACTTTGGATATGGCCACGTCCAGGGTAATAGCCCCCTTCTGGTACAGTTCTTTCAGGGACTTGTCCATTGTCTTCATGCCGTGCTGGCTGCCTGTCTGCATAAGCGTGGGTATCTGTTCAATCTCCTGTTCGCGTATAAGGTTCCTTATGCCGGGGGTACCGACCATTATCTCATTTGCCATAATACGGCCCGTCCCGCTTGCGCAGGGCAACAAGAGCTGCGAAATTACCCCCTGCAAACAATCTGCCAGCTGGAGCTTTACCTGCTGCTGTTGATGCGGAGGGAATACATCAATAATCCTTTCCACGGTCTGCGGCGCGTCCGGTGTGTGCAAAGTCGCCAGAACCAAGTGGCCTGTTTCTGCCGCGGTAAGCGTGGTTGAAATTGTCTCCAAATCGCGCATTTCCCCTACCACAATGACATTCGGGTCCTGACGCAGGGCATGCCTTAATGCCGCGGCGAATGAGTGCGTATCCGAATAAATCTCCCTCTGTTTAATTATGCTTTTTTTGTTCGTATGGATAAATTCAATAGGGTCCTCAATAGAGATAATCAGGCACTCACGTTCATTATTGATGAGGTCAACCATTGCCGCTAAAGTCGTGGTCTTACCTACACCCGTCGGGCCGGTGACCAAAACCAGGCCGTTTGCCTTACGGGCCAGTTCAATAGTTATAGGCGGCAGGCCTAAACTCTCTATGGAAGGGATGGTCAGCGGTACACGCCTGAAGGCCGCCTCAACCGAACCCTTCTGCAGGTGTATGTTAACGCGGAACCTGTCCAACCCGGGAAGCGCAAGAGAAAAATCTAACTCCATATCTTTTTCAAAGATTTCTTTTTGCGGGTCGGTCAAAACGCCGTATATCATCTTTTTTAAGGTATCTTTTGCCAGGGTCGCCTGTTGGGTCCGGATTAACTTTCCGTCAATGCGCAGTATGGGAGGCTCTTTTTCGGTAAGATGCAAGTCAGACGCTTTCTTTTCGATGCATAATAAAAGCAATTCGCGTATCTCCATTTAACCCTCCTCAAGTAAACATGCCGACTGGCGCTTATTTTTGCTTGATACCGCAAAGACTTTTGCGGTATCTTAATTAGTTATAAATACTTCCTGGGATCAGTAATCCTTCCCTCAATTGCACTGGCGGCAACTGTTGCCGGCGAGGCAAGGTATATAAAGGCATCGGGATTGCCCATCCTGCCTTTAAAATTCCTGTTGGCGGTTGATATTACGTTTTCGCCGTTCGCCGGTATCCCGTTATGCGTGCCGACGCATGGGCCGCAACCAGGGGCAACTACAACCGCACCGGCCCTGATAAATGTATCTATAATGCCTGACTTTATTGCCGCCAGGAAGACATCGCGGGAAGCCGGGGCAATAATAAACCTTACGCCCCGGTGGATTTTTCTCGATTTTAATATTTTAGCCGCTGTTTTTAAATCCGCAAGTCGGCCGTTAGTGCAAGTCCCCAGGACCGCCTGACTTATCTTTACCTTCTTTAGTTTATCTGCGGCTGAAACCGTATCTACATTGTGAGGCCTAGAAACCTGAGGTTTAAGCCGGGATATATCAAATTCCAGGATATCGCAATAATGGGCATCCTTGTCCGGATAAACCGGATTTATTTTTTTGTTTTTCGGGACCCTCGGCTTAAGCCAGTTAAGAGTCGTATCGTCTACCGGCATGAACCCAGCTTTGGCGCCCATCTCCACAACCATATTACATACGGTAAACCGTGCGTCCATACCCATCTTATCAACCACGGGCCCGGAAAACTCCACTGCTTTATAGGTTGCCCCGTTTGCCCCTAAAGAGCCGATAATATGGATAATAATATCCTTGGCAAATACGCCTTTCGGAACCTTTCCCTTTATTATTATTTTAACTGTTTCCGGGACTTTAAACCAATTTTTTCCGGTTGCTAAAGTTATCGCGAGGTCGGTAGAGCCTACGCCTGTGGAAAATAAGCCCAAGGCGCCATAAGTACAGGTATGGGAATCCGCGCCCAAAACTAAATCCCCCGGCACTATCTGGCCTGATTCCGGGATTACCTGATGGCAAACCCCGCAGCCGATATCAAATACCGGGACTTCGTAATCCCGGGCAAATGCGCGCATCTTCTTATGCACTCTTGATACGCCTTCGCTTGGGCTTGGTGCGCTATGGTCAATAACCATGCAAAACCTGGTATTCACCTTTTTTGCGCCGAGCTCTTTCATCCTGTCAATTATGATGGAAGAGGTCCCGTCCTGACCGAAGGTAAAATCCACGTTGCAAATGGCAAAGTCGCCCGCTTTCAGGCTTTTACCTGCATGGCTACCCAATATCTTTTCCGCAACAGTCTTCCCCATGGCTATATTTTGCTTATCCAATCTTCTATCCGATTCATTCCTTCTTCAATCTGCTTCATACTTGTCGCAAAACTTATACGCACAAAATCATCCCTGCCGAAGCTCTCTCCCGGGATAAGGGCAACCTGTTTCTCCTCTAACAGCCGGTTGGCAAAATCTGCTGAATTAAGCCCGGTAGCGGATATATCGCAAAATATATAAAATGCGCCCTGGGGCAGACAATACCTTACCTTCTTCATTTTCTCAAGCCGTTCTACGGCATAATCGCGCCTTTTTTCAAACTCAAAGGCCATCTTACGTGTAAAGTCATCCGGCATAGTTAATGCGGCCTGGGCTGCCTTCTGGCTGATTGAAGCAGGATTAGAAGTAGAATGATCCTGCAGCCGTGAGATGGCTTCAACTATATCTTCAGGTCCTCCCAGATACCCAATGCGCCAGCCGGTCATAGAAAAACTCTTGGATAGCCCGTTTACTGTAATAGTTAAATCGTATATTTTTTTGCCGAAAGAGGCGATAGAAATATGTTTTAAGCCGCCGAATATAATCTTTTCGTATATTTCATCGCTGATGACAAAAACTTTTTTTGCGGAGCAAATTCTTGCTATTTCCTTCAATTCATCAAAGTTATATACGCACCCGGTAGGGTTTGACGGGCTGTTAAGGATTAGTGCCTTTGTCCTGGAGGTTATATTCTCTTCCAAATCCCCGGGGGTAATTTTAAAACCATTCCGGCTGGACGTATTGATAAAACGCGGCGTGCCCTCGCAGAGGTTTACCATTTCCGGATAACTTACCCAGTAAGGCGAAGGTATCAATACTTCGTCTCCCCTGTTTATCAAAACAAGAAGGGCATTGAAAATGCTGTGCTTTGCGCCGCAGGAAACAACTATCTGGCTGGTATCGTAGTCGAGGGAATTATCTTTTTTAAACTTATGGGAAATGAGGGCTTTTAATTCCGGGGTGCCCGTGGTGGGCGTATACTTGGTAAAGTCTGACCTGATTGCCTGAATTGCCTCTTCTTTAATAAAATCTGGCGTATCAAAATCCGGCTCTCCCGCAGCAAAGGTTATGACATCCCAGCCCTGGCTTTTTAGTTTCTTTGCTTTGCTGGTTATGGAAAGGGTCGATGAAGGGTTTATTTTCGCTAGACGTTCGGATATCCTTGCCATTCGTCTGGAAAATTAAAGAGAATCTCTTTCTTTTTTGAAAATCTTGCGTAATCCCCCCAGAAACTTTTTTGAAGGTTTTTTCTCGATAGGCGGCTTTTCCGAAACAGGGGTTTCGGCTTTAGGGAACGCCTTCTCTTCAGCCGGCTTTCCTTTTGCCTCTTGCGGCTTTTGCGTTTCCTTTTTTGCCTCTTTTTCTTTCCTGGGTTCTTTAATTGCTTTTTTAATTTCGGTGAATTCCAACAACGCCATCTGTGCGCCGTCCCCCCGCCTTGTGCCTAACTGGATAACCCTTACATAACCGCTATGCCTATTTTTAAAACGCGGTCCCACTTCGCCGAAAAGTATGCTTATCAAGCCGTGGTTGCCCAATATGTTATAAGCCTGGCGCTTTTTCGCAAGGGTGTTTATCTTTGCCCATGAAATAAGCTTTTCTGCCAAGGGCTTTACAGCTCTGGCCTTATTCAATGTAGTTTTTATGCGCTGGTGCAGGATTAAATTCCTGGCCAAACTAACGAGCGTGGCCTTTCGCCAGCTTGTAAAACGGTTTAACTGGAACTTTGATTTCCTATGTCTCATTTTGCTATGCCTTTTTCAATTTTTTAGAATCGACCTGCATGCCTAAACTTAAGCCCATCCCCACCAGGAGGTCCTTTATTTCAGTCAAAGATTTCTTGCCGAAATTCTTAAACCCGAGCAGCTCTTCTTCGCTCCTCTTTACCAGGTCGCCGATGGTCTTGATATTGGCTTCCCGTAGGCAGTTGGAGCTGCGCACCGATAATTCCAGCTCCGAAATAGGCAGCCTTAATTTTTCATACACGGCAGCCTCTTCCTTGGTCATTTCAGGCTCTTCTTCCTCCTCGGGAAGCTGGCCGAAACTCACGAATATATCCAGATGCCTTTGCAGGATATTGGAGGCATAGAGCAACGCGTCTTTGGGGTTAATCACGCCGTTTGTCCATATCTCCAATAACAGTTTATCGTAATCTGTCCTCTGGCCTACGCGCGTATTCTCAACATTATAGTTCACCTTTCTAATAGGATTAAAGGCGGAATCTATTGCTATGCTATCTACGGCCGCATCCTCTTTTTTATTTGCCTCTGCCGGGATATAACCCCTCCCCCGGGCCACTTCCATCTCAATAGCGAATTTGATATCTTCGGTTAAAGTAGCGATATGCAGGTCCGGATTAATTATCTCAATCGTCTCATCCGTTTGGATATCTTTAGCCGTTACTTCGCCCTTGCCCTTTTTCTTGATGTAGATGGTTTTCGGGATTTTGGAATGAGAATTCAGGATGATGCTCTTTATATTCAGTATTATCTCGGGCACATCTTCAAGGACGCCGGGGATAGTGGAAAATTCATGCTGCACCCCTGAAATCTTAACCGAGGTTACCGCGCTGCCCTCTATCGAAGAGAGCAGAACCCTGCGCAGCGAATTGCCTAACGTTACGCCGTAACCCCTTTCAAAAGGGGCAGCGGAAAATTTGCCATATGTATCGGTGTAGCTGGATTCTTCGCATTCCAACCTTTTTGGTAACTGAAAATCTCTCCATTTTATGCCCATCTATTTCCTCCTCTTGACTTATTTGCATTTTGATTTTATTTTGAATACAACTCTACGATCAACTGTTCCTCTATCGGATGTTGTATATCCTCTTTTTCCGGCAACCTTGCTACCTTTGCCTTAAATTCCTTGGCATCAAATTCAAGCCAGGAAGGCAGAGTCCTGTCTTTAGAAAGCTCCAGGTTATCTTTTAGCTTATCTTTGGCCTTTTCTTTTGCCTTTATCTCAATAAGGTCATCCTTTTTTACCAGGTATGAGGGTATATTTACCCGCCCGGAATTAACATAAACAAAATTATGGCGCACGAATTGCCGTGCCTGCGCCCGGGATAGCCCTAAGCCCAGCCTGAATATAACGTTATCCAGCCTTCTTTCCAAAAGCTGGAGCAGCACCTTTCCGGTAACCCCCTTCGATTTTGAAGCGATTAAAAAGTACTTGCGGAATTGCCTTTCCAGGACGCCATACATACGCTTTACCTTTTGCTTTTCTCTTAACTGCAAACCGTAGTTAGAAAGTTTTACCCTGGTCTTTGCCTGACCGTGCTGGCCGGGCGCAAAATTCCTCTTGGTAACAGCGCACTTTTCCGTATTGCACCGTGTGCCTTTTAAAAATAATTTTTCCTGTTCCCTGCGGCATAACCTGCAGACCGCATCCGTATATCGAGCCATTTATGTCATACTCTCCTTTTCTTCTTTGCGCGGCAGCCGTTATGCGGTATGGGGGTCACGTCTTTTATGGAAGTCACGGTTAACCCTCCTGCCTGAAGCGCCCTGATCGCCGATTCCCTTCCCGGCCCCGGGCCTTTTACATACACATCGACATCTTTAAGGCCTATATCTTTTGCCTTCCTGGCTGCGTCAGTAGCCGCTACCTGCGCGGCAAATGGCGTAGACCTCTTTGAACCGCTGTAACCTACGATCCCCGGCGCCGACCAAACCAGGGCATTGCCCTGCTTATCGGTTATGGTAATTATCGTATTGTTGAAACTTGCCTGGATATGCGCAATCCCTGAAGTTATGCCTTTTGCGATTTTCTTCTTCTTTGCCTTTTCGCTAGTCATTTTGCGGTTCTCCTCTATTTCTTTTCTTCCTTCCTGATAATTGCCATAGTGGTTCTACGCGGGCCTTTTCTGGTCCGGGCATTCGTGCGCGTGCGCTGGCCCCTTACCGGAAGCCCCTTTTTGTGGCGTAGGCCCCTCCATGAGCCGATATCCATCAGCCTTTTAATATTCTGTGAAATCTCCCGGCGCAAATCCCCTTCTACTCTCATGCTGTTTTTCTGTATAACATTGGCTATCCTGGAAATTTCGTCCTCGGTTAAATCCTTGGCGCGTTTCGCAAGCGGAATCCCGGCCTCTGCCAGGATTTTATTAGATACAAATTTACCTACCCCGTATAAATAGGTAAGCGCAATATCTATTCTTTTTTCTTTAGGTATGTCGACACCGAGAATCCTGGGCACCCTTCTCCTCCTCTTCGCTTATTTAGCCTTGCCTCTGCTTATGTTTGGGGTTAATGCAAATTACCCGCACTATCCCTCTTCTTCGGATTATCTTACATTTATCACAAATTTTCCTGACCGAACCTTTTACTTTCACTTAAGGCACCTCTTTACTTAATCCTGAAAGTTATTCTTCCCCGGGTCAAGTCATAAGGCGAAAGCTCCAATTTTACTTTATCTCCCGGTATAATCCTTATAAAATTCATGCGCATCTTACCCGAAACATGGGCAAACACAGTGTGACCGTTTTCTAATTCAACTTTAAACACGGCATTCGGCAAGGCCTCGATTATCGTTCCCTCAGACTCAATCAGCTCTTCTTTAGCCATATTTTTAACTTGTCAATATTTCCGGGCCGTACGGCGTAATTGCCACAGTATGCTCAAAATGCGCGGAAGGCAGCCTGTCCTTTGTTACTACCGTCCAGCCGTCATCCATGGTTTCGCACTCCCACCCACCCGTGTTTATCATCGGCTCTATTGCCAATACCATGCCGCTCAAAAGCCGCGGTCCCTGGTTTGGCGGACCAAAGTTCGGTATTTCAGGCTCCTCATGCAAATTTATGCCTATGCCATGACCGACAAACTGCCTGACTACGGAAAATCCCTGGGATTCGGTATAATTCTGAATTGCGTAAGAGATATCCGACAAATGATTGTTTATCCTGGCCTGCCGGATACCCTTTAATAATGACCTTTTTGTCACCTCGATCAATTTCTTTGTGCGGGGATTAACCTCGCCTATCGGCAACGTAATTGCAGTATCAGAAAAATACCCTTTGTATTCTATGCCTAAATCCAGGCTTATAATATCGCCTTCCACCAGCCGCCTTTCACCGGGGATGCCATGCACAACCTCTTCGTTAACCGAAACGCAAATCTCGCCGGGAAAACCCCTATACCCCTTAAACGCCGATTTCACCCCTTCTCTTCTTATTAAATCTCCAGCCATACGGTTAATTTCACCCGTGGAAATCCCTGCAGTTATTCCTTTTTGGAGCTCCTGCATAATTTTCGCCAGAATTTTTCCCGCCTCTCTCATCATCTGTAAATCTTTTTCAGACTTTAGAGAAATCATTGTTCCGCTGCAGTAATTTAACAATCTTATCCAAGACTAACGGGGCATCTTCATCTGCCGGCACCCTCTGAAGCAGCCCAGCCTTCCGGTAATATTCGATTAAACCGGAAACTTCTTTCTCATAAACGTTAAGCCTGTTCTTTATGGTTGCTTCATTATCATCCGCTCTCTGGTAAAGGGCCCCGCCGCAGTTATCGCAAACCCCTTTAACCTTGGGCGGCATATTTTTAATATGGAAATTGGCGCCGCAGGATTTACAGACCAGCCTGCCCCCTAAGCGCTGGATGACTACACTCTCGCTTGTATCCAGATAGATAACCGCATCAATCTTCATACCGCCGTCTTTAAGCATATCTGCTAATGTCCTGGCCTGGGCCAGGTTCCGGGGATAACCATCCAGCATAAAACCTTTTTTTATATCCTGCTGCTTAAACCTCGCGCTCAACATCCTGGCAACCAATTCGTCAGGCACAAGCATGCCCTTATTCATAAAACCCTTTGCCTGTTTGCCCAAAGAAGTGCCTTCGCTAACATTTTGCCGCAAGAGGTCACCCGTAGAAATATGGGGCAGTTCAAGCCTCCTGGCCATTGCTTTTGCCTGCGTACCTTTTCCCGCTCCCGGAGGCCCTAACAATATAATCCTCATGCCCGCCTTCCTTTAATCCTTCCGGATTTGATAAAACCTTCGTAATGGTGGGTAATGAGGTGCGATTCAATCTGCTTTATGGTATCGAGCATTACCCCGACCGTAATCAGTATTCCCGTACCTCCAAAAAACGAAGCAACCAGGTACGGTATCTTAAGCCAGGCCATGATAAAATCCGGGAGTATGGCAATAACCGCGATAAATATTGCCCCTGCTAATGTGACCCTGGTCATTACATAATCAAGGTATTCGGCAGTGGGAGCACCCGGCCTTATGCCCGGGATAAAACCTCCGTATTTCTTCATATTCTCCGAAATATCCGTCGGATTAAAAACAATGGCGGTATAAAAATAGCAAAAGAACATTATTAATAACGCGTAGCTGGCGGTATAAAGAAACTGGCCGCGCATAAGGCCCTGGGCAAACCTTTGAAATGCAGGGTTCGGTATGAAAGAGGCCAGAGTCGCCGGAAAAAGCAGGATTGACTGGGCAAAGATAATCGCAATAACCCCCGAGGTATCCACCTTTAAGGGTATATAGGTAGCCTGGCCGCCGTAAATTTTCCTTCCCACAATCCTGCGCGCATACTGGACAGGAATTTTACGGTAAGCCTGGGTTATCCCGACTACCGCAAAGACAACGAATACCAATAAGCCCGCCATCACCAGCAAAGTAAACGGCTGTATCTGCCTGCGGCTGGCAGCAAAAGGCGAAAGCAAGACAAATAACTGGTTTATAGCGGTAGGAATTCTGGAAATAATACCGGCGGTAATCACCAATGATATGCCGTTACCGATACCCCTTTCCTGGATCTGTTCGCCCAGCCACATGATAAATATCGTGCCTGTGGTCAGGGTGAGGACAGTAAGCAGCCTGAAACCCAACCCCGGATTTAAGACTATGCGTAAGCCTTCAAAGCGCGCCGGGTCTTCAAGCCAGAGGGCAATAAAAAATGACTGGACTATCGAGAGGGCAACTGTCCCGTAACGGGTGTATTGATTTATCTTCTCGTGCCCTGCCCTGCCTTCCTTGGCTATTTTTTCAAGCGCGGGGATTACCGCAGTCAAAAGCTGCAGGATAATAGAGGCGGAGATATAAGGCATAATCCCTAAGGCAAATATCGTAAGCCTCTCCATGGCGCCGCCGGAAAACATATTAATTATGCCAAAGAGCGTCCCGCCCTGGGTTGAGGCAATACGCCGGAAAAATTCCGCCAATGCCTGGCCGTCAATGCCGGGGGTGGGTATATAACAGCCGATACGATAAACTGCTATAAGTGTCCCGGTAATAAGAAGACGCCTTTTTAAATCCGGAATTTTAAATGAATTCGCCAGTGCGCTAAGCATTTACCAGTTCTATTTTTCCGCCTGCTTTTTTGATTTTCTCTGCCGCCTGTTTGGAGAAGGCATGGGCGCTGACAGTTACGGCGTTCTTAATATCACCGTCGCCTAATATCTTGATTAATTTGCCCTTGTGCTTAACCAGGCCCTTCTCTTCCAATAAAGCGGGTGTTATCGCGGATTCCTTTATTCCGTTTAAACTGCTTAAATTTACTACCTGGTATTCTTTCTTGAATTTACTGTTAAAACCCCTCTTGGGCATCCTGCGGATTATGGGGGTCTGACCGCCTTCAAATCCCAGATAAAAATGCCTTCCTGCACGCGAAGTCTGACCTTTGCTTCCCCTGGTCGAAGTCTTGCCGTGGCCTGAACTTGAGCCTCTTCCCAGAAGTTTCCTGCGCTTATGAGCGCCGGCCGGCACCTTAAGATTATTAAGCCCGATCATTTCTGCTCCTCAGGCGCGCGAACCGCACCCGGTCCTACGAGAGTCAATTCTTTTAGCCCTTCTATTGTGGCCTTGATTACATTTATGGGGTTATTGGAATTAAGAGACTTTGTTAAAATATCCTTTATGCCACAGGCTTCGCAGACAGCCCTTACCGGCCCGCAAGCAATTACGCCGGTCCCCTCTGACGCAGGCTTTAACAAGATACGCGCCGCCCCGAACTTACCGATGACTTCATGCGGTATGGTCGAACCCTGTATCTTGACTTTAAGCAGTTCTTTTTTGGCTTTGCCCAGCGACTTACGTATGGCGTCGGCAACCTCATTAGCCTTACCTAAAGCAAAACCCACGCGGCCTTTTCTATCCCCGACAACCACGAGGGCGCTGAATGACATTTTTTTACCGCCCTTGGTTACCTTGGTCACGCGGTTAATGCTTACAACTTTCTCTATTATTTCCGGCTGCTGTTCAATGTTTAATTCGCGCATCAAAACTCCAAACCCCCTTTTCTTAATCCCTCTGCAAAAGCCTTTACCCTTCCGTGGTATAAATACCCCGCGCGGTCAAAAACAAGCTTATTTATCCCCTTTTCTTTCAATCTTTTGGCAAAAACTTCGCCCATAAACTCGGCTGCCTTAATATTGCCAGCGTAAGGGAATTTTTGTTTTACATCCTTATCCAGAGTTGAAAGCGAATATATGGTCTTGTTCTGTATATCGTCTATGAGCTGGGCATAGAAATTCTTTAGGCCCCTGCGCACCGTTACTCTCGGTCTGTCAATGGTCCCGATTACGTGTTTACGGATGCGCAATTTTCTGCCCAGCCTTAAAAGTTCTTTTTTATTTTTCATATTATTTAGACCCCGTTGCCTGGGCCTTGCCCACTTTCTTCTTTACATACTCTCCGGCATAACGTATGCCTTTGCCTTTATAGGGCTCAGGAGGATATACTGCGCGGATTTCTGCAGCCAACTGGCTTACTTTTTCCTTGTCGATTCCTTTTATTACAATCTGCGTGGGTTTGGGCGTTTCAATTTTTACCCCTTCCGGAGGCGTAATGTTTACGGGATGGGAAAAGCCTAATAACATGTTCAGTTTATCTCCTTGCATTTGCGCCTTAAACCCCACACCTATAATTTCCAGTTCTTTTGAGTATCCCTCAACAACGCCCTTCACCATGTTGACGATAAGGGCGCGGCTTAAGCCCTGAAGCGACCTGTCCAATTTTGTATTTGCCGCGCGTTTGACAAAAAACTGGCCGTCTTTAGCCTCAAAACTTACTCTATCGGAAAAGGTACGGTTTACTTTTCCCTTCGGGCCTTCAACATAAACCGTACTGCCCTTTACTTCAATCTTTACCTCTCTGGGAACGTTTATTGCCTTTCTTCCTATTCGCGACATAATTAACCTTCTATTACCGATATGTTAATTACCCCACACCCAGCCGACAAACTACCTGGCTCTGGTTTTCTGGGTGTGGGGTAAGTTCGGCCATACGGCTTACGTTCATTTCATTCCGTAAACCGTGGCCTCGCTTACCAGATATAACCGATAATTTCCCCGCCCAAAGACTGTTCCCTTGCCTCTCTATCCGTAAGGATACCTCTGGAAGTAGAAATTATCGCCAGGCCCCTTCCGCGTAACACATAAGGAATCTTGTCGCGTTTTGCGTATATGCGCAATCCGGGCTTAGAAACGCGTTTTATATTCCTGATGACGGATTTTTTATTTAGATACTTCAGATAAACCCGTAAAATTCCCTGCTTTCTATCCTCTATCGGCTTATAATTTTCGATATAACCTTCTTTTTTCAAAATCTCCAGGATAGATTTCATTATCCCGGAAGAAGGCACATCCAGGCTTTCTTTCCTGGCCATTATGGCATTGCGCATCATTGTGAACGTATCGCCAATCAGATCTGTTCTTGACATAATTAACCCTCTATTAATAATTTGTTACTTACCCCACACCCAGAAAACCATAGCCATGTAGATTACTGGCTGGGTGTGGGGTAAGTTCGGATTTATAAGTTATGTCGATTACCCTACCATTAATATAATTCTTCATAACTTATATCCTCACTTACCAGCTTGCTTTCTTAATCCCCGGGATTAACCCCTGCCAGGCGAGTTCCCGGAAACACATACGGCAGAGCTGAAACCTTCGCAAGTAACCCCCTGACCTGCCGCAAATCGGGCAACGGTTATATTTCCGGGTAGAGAATTTAGGAGGCCGTTTCCACCTTACTCTCTGTGATGTCTTAGCCATTTATTTTAAATTTTACTCCCTTATTTGAAAAGGCATGCCGAATAACCTCAACAGTTCTTTTGCCTGTTCTTTGTTTTTAACGTTCCTAATCACGAAAGTTATATCCATTCCCTGCGGCCGCGTTATCTTGTCGTAGTCTATTTCAGGGAATATGCCCTGCTCCGAAAGGCCCAGGGTATAATTTCCGGCCTTATCAAACGAATCTGCCGGGACACCCCGGAAATCGCGTATGCGGGGGAGGGAGACATTTAGCAGCCTGTCCATAAACTCATACATCATCGCCCTGCGCAGGGTCACTTTACAACCTATGGGGTTATTTTCTTTTATCTTAAAGTTTGCGATAGCTTTTTTTGCCCGCCTCAATATCGGCTTTTGCCCGGTAATAACGGCTAACTCCTCCATCGCCCTTTCGATAATTTTGATATCGTCCAGGGCCTCGCCTACGCCCATATTGACCACTATCTTTTCAATCCTCGGGACAGCCATCTTATTCTTCAGGTCAAACGCCTGCATCATCTGCGGCGTAATTTCATTCCTGTATTTTTCCAGTAATCTTGGTATCATTTATATCGCCTCTTTGCAGGATTTGCAAAACCTTGATTTTTCCCCGTCTTTTAAAATTTTAAACCCTATGCGTACAGGATGATTGCAGCTCTTACAGACAACCATAAGGTTTGAAATGGCAATAGGCGCCTCAATTGATACTATGCCGCCTTTCTGATCAGTCTGAGTTCTGCGTTTGTGTTTCCTGACTAAATTTATGCCTTCAACAAGGGCGCGTTTGCCTTGAGAAAATATCGCAATAACCTTACCCTTCTTCCCCCTGTCCCTGCCCTTGATTGTCTGTACTGTATCGCCTTTTTTTATCCTTAACATCAGATGACCTCCGGGGCAAGGGATATAATCTTGGTAAAATTCTTTTCCCTTAATTCCTTGGCTACGGGCCCGAATACGCGGGTGCCCCTGGGATTCATCTGCGCGTCTATAAACACGACGGCATTCCTGTCAAACCTAAGCACTGTCCCGTCCTGGCGCCTTATCGCGTCCTTTGTCCTGACTACGACTGCTTTGGCAACTTCCCCCTTTTTTACCACACCGTCGGAAACAGCCTCTTTTACGTTAACATTAATGACATCCCCCACATTAGCGTGCTGACAGTTCTTTTTACCCAAAACACTGATAAACGACGCACGTTTAGCTCCGGTATTATCTGCCACATCAAAAATAGTGCGTATTTGAATCATTTGAACTCTTCCTTTGCCTCAAATTTAGGCGCCTCTGCCTTCTTCATAATCGAAAGCAACCTGAAGCGCTTTTCTTTCGAGAGCGGCCTTGTCTCCTGAATCCTGACTACGTCGCCGGTTTTCGCCCTGTTACTTTCGTCATGCACCTTGAATTTATTGAACCTGCGGATAATACGCCCGTATTTAGGGTCCTTGCTCATGCGTTTTATCCTGACAACAATGGTCTTGTTCATCTTGTCGCTTACAACTTCGCCGATAAATTCCTTTCTCTTACCCATTGGATTTCATCCCTTTTTCGTTTAGTATGGTCTGGATGCGCGCAATATCCCTTTTGAGCAAAGAAAACATGTGCGGCTTTTCCACGCGCCCCGAGTAGCGCTGCATATTAAGCTTATACAATTCCTCTTTCAAGCCCTTTTCTTTCTGCACTAACTCGTCTTTGGATAAATTTCTTAATTCGGAATTTTTCATATTTTTAATATTACTAGTTACGAGTTACTAGTTTACTAGTTACTAAATAATTATTTTTGGAACCGTGATATAAATTTTGTTTTAAGCGGCAATTTAAAGGCCACGAGCCTGAAACACTGCCTGGCATATTCCTGAGGCACGCCGCCCAATTCAAATAAAATACATCCTCTCCTTACCGCCGCAACCCAGTGGTCAATATCGCCCTTACCCTTACCCATACGCACTTCGGCGGGTTTTTTGGTTATCGCCTTATGGGGAAAAATCCTTATCCAAAGTTTACCGCCTTTATGCAACTGTCTGGCCAGAATCACGCGCGCCGCCTCTATCTGATTGTTTTTAATCCAGCCGTTCTCCAGGGTTTTCAAACCGAACTCGCCGAATGCCAGGGTCGAACCCCGCGTAGCTACGCCGCGGCGCGTGCCCTTAAGCAAATTGCGGTATTTTACTCTTTTGGGCATCATTACCATTTAAGCTCCTGATACTTTTATATAGCGCAATCCTGCCGAGCGTATGCAAGATAGGATGCACACCTATTGTCTCTATCTACTGAAATCCCGCTCCGCGGAACTAATCGCGCTTTGCCGCCGGTATATTTCCTTGCGGCTTTGCTTCCGGCATATCCGTCTTTGCCGCCTTATTAACGTTCTTAGTAACAAGTATATCCCCTTTATAAATCCAGCACTTTACTCCGATAAGCCCGTATGTAGTCAGACTCTCGGAAAAACCGTAATCTATATCCGCGCGCAGCGTCTGAAGAGGAATCTTGCCCTGTTTATAGGTTTCCGTGCGGCACATCTCTGCCCCGCCGAGCCTACCTGCGCAGCATATCTTTATCCCCTTTGCCCCGGCATTGACCGACTGTTCGATGGCCCTCTTTATTGCCCTGCGGAAGGCAATTCTTTTTTCTATTTGCATAGCCACATTATCCGAAACAATCTGCGCGTCTAAAGCCGGCTCTTTTACTTCCTCTATATCAATAGCGACTTCATTCTTAATCATACTGTTAAGGTCTTCCCTCAACCTTTCTATGTCTGCACCGTGGCGGCCGATTATTATCCCGGGCCTGGCCGATAATATCCTGATCTTGACCCGGTCAATCAGCCTCTCTATGATAATCCTGGATAAGGCCGCCTGCCTGAATTTTGCCTTGATGAATTTCCTGATCCGAAAGTCTTCTTCAACAAAACGCCCATAATCCTTAGGCCTTGCAAACCACCAGCTCTGCCAGGTCCGTATAAAACCCACGCGTTGCACAAAGGGATGCACTTTTTGTCCCATTACCTCTCCTTAAACTAAACTTGCGATTTTAAATCTAACTCGATTCTTATATGCGATGTCCTTTTCTTTATGGGCGTTGCCCTTCCGAACGCCGCTGCTTTATACCGTTTCCAGGCCGGCCCGACATTGCAGATTATTTTTGAAACATATAATTGCCCTGCATCAAAACCTTTTGCTTTGGCATTCGCAATGGCAGATTTCAATATTTTTCTTAAAAATTCGCAAGGCCGCTTATTTAAGTTGGCCAGTATTGCCTGGGCAGATAGAGCATCTTTGTAACGTATCAAATCCATAACCTGCCTTACTTTCGTAGGCGAAATCCTTACAAATTTAGTCTCGGCTTTTACGATCATTTTATGTCTTCTCCGGCGCCTTCTTTGCCTTTACGCCGCCGTGTTTCCTGAATATCCGGCTGGGGGCAAATTCGCCTAATTTATGGCCCACCATATTCTCGGTTACAAAAACCGGGACGTGTTTCCTGCCGTCATAAACCGCGAAAGTCAATCCCACAAAATCGGGTATGATGGTCGAACGGCGCGACCACGTTTTTATGGCCTGACGCGCGCCCATTCGGCGCAGCTTCTCTACTTTTTCTAATAATCTTTCCTCTACGAATGGGCCCTTTTTTACTGAACGTGGCATTTTATATACTCCTTGAGCACAAAAATCCTTTACTTAGCGAAATCCCGCCGTTTTTTGGCGGGGCATTATTTACGCCTTTTAATAATAAATTTATCCGAATATCTTCCGTCTTTCCGGGTTTTATACCCTTTGCAGGGCTGGCCCCAGGGAGATACGGGATGGGGATTACCTTTGCCGGATTTACCTTCGCCGCCGCCGTGCGGATGGTCAACGGGATTCATGGCTAAGCCGCGCACATTAGGTTTCCTGCCTAACCAGGCTGACCTTCCCGCCTTACCCAGAATAACCGCCTCGTGCTCAACATTACTCACCTGGCCTATAGTTGCCCGACAATCAATATCTATTAATCTTACTTCTCCCGAAGGAAGCTTGATATGGGCGAAATTCCCTTCCTTAGCCATAATCTGCGCAGAAGAGCCGGCGCCTCTTACTATCTGCCCCCCCCTGCCTTTAACCAATTCTATATTGTGGACCGGCGTGCCCTGCGGGATATATCTTATCGGGAGGGCATTACCGGGTTTTATATCTATCCCCTTCTCATTGGATGAAATGATCTGGTCTCCGACATTTAAGCCCACCGGGGCCAAAATATACCTTTTCTTTTTATCGGGATATTCCACTAAGGCAATCCGCGCTGTCCTGTTGGGGTCATATTCAATAGCAATCACTTTTGCCGGAACCTCCAGTAAATCCCTGCGAAAATCAACAAGGCGCAGCATCCTCTTATGCCCGCCACCGCGGAAACGCACGGTTATGCGGCCATATGAATTTCTTCCGCCGGTCCTTTTAAGAGGGACAATTAACGATTTTTCCGGCTTCTCTTTAGTTATCTCGGAAAAATCCGGGCCGCTCATCCAGCGCCTTGAGGGTGTTGTCGGCTTAAATTTTTTTATTCCCATATGCCTTTCTTCTTTCTTGTTACGCAGCTACTTCTATTTTCTGACCTTTTTTCAAAGTAACAATGGCCCTTTTAATATCCGGAGTTTTGCCTATCTGATACCTGACCCGTTTCATCTTCCCCCGCAATATAGCAGTATTCACATCCTTAACTTTTACTTTATATATATGCTCCACAGCCTGCTTTATCTGAACCTTATTGCTGGACTTATCAACCAGAAACAAATATTTGCCCTCCGGCTCATGAAGCCCGGATTTTTCTGTCCTGATTAAACTCTTGATTATATCGTATGGGGTAATCATTCTTTAAGCCTTTGGGTTAATTCATCGAGGCCATCTTTATTAATAAGCAATTTATTCGCGGCTAAAACTTCGTAGGCATTGGTATCTTTTGCCAAATTGATACTTAAAAACCCAAGGTTGCGCATCGCCCTCGCCAAATCCGGCTCGACCTTATTTAAAAGCAATAAGAGATTGCCGCCGGTCTTAGCAATTTTGAGTTTATCAAATATCCTTGCCGCTTCTCTTGTCTTTGCGCCCGGCAATTTTAGCTCATCCAATACGATTAAATTATTTTCTTTCAGTTTTGCGCAAAGGGCAGACTTTAACGCCACCCGCTTTATTTTTTTAGGCAATAAACGCGAGAAATCACGCGGGTGCGGGCCGAATATTACGCCGCCGTGCCGCCACAACGGCGAACGCGTGGAGCCGACCCTGGCGCGGCCTGTGCCCTTTTGCCTCCAGGGCTTTTTGCCGCCTCCGGAAACCTCGCCCCTGGTTTTCGTGCCGGCCAGGCCTTTTCTCTGGTTGGCCCGGAATGCGTTAACCGCCTGGTATATCGCCGCGGTATTCACTACGCCGTCAAAGACCTCTGCGTTTAGCTTTATTGAATCTACTTCCTTGCCTTCCGCATTATATATAGGTAAAGTAATCTCTCCTGTTTTCTTCATTATTTAGCCTTTTTGGCCGCTGGTTTTTTGATAACAGGTTGCGGCGCATTCGCTGCCCGGATTTTTCTTTTTACTGCATTCTTGATAACTACATAGCCGTTGTTATGTCCGGGGACGGCCCCGTTAACCACCAGCAAATTATTTTCCGCATCCACTTTTACAAGCTTTATATTCTGAACCGTAACCCGGTTATCCCCCATATGCCCGGGAAGGTGGTGGCCTTTCCAGACCCTGCCGGGTGTGGTTGTTGAGCCTATCGAACCTATGCGTCGGTGTGAAGTCGAACCGTGAGTCATAGGCCCGCCCTTCCAATGCCAGCGCTTCATGCCTCCCTGGAAACCCTTTCCTATGGAAATACCGGTTATATCCAGTAAATCCCCCGGTTTAAACAAATCGGCCTTCAGTTCATCCCCGACTTTATATTCCCTGTCTAACTCTTTTTTAACCTCTTTGATAATCTTGCGAGGCGCAAGATTAACCTTTTTAAAGTACCCGGCAACCGGCCTTTTTAATCTTCTTTCCGGAACCTTGTCAAAACCTACTTGCAGGGATTTTTCCAGAACCTTCAGCACCGTGCAAGGTCCGGCTTCAATAACAGTCACGCCGGCCATTTCGCCGTTATCGGCGAATATATGGGTCATCCCTATTTTTTTGCCTAATAATTCTGCCATCTTAATGAGCCCCAAACTTACGAAACGTTAGTGAAGGTAAGTTTGTTGGGCGAATTAAACCCACACACCCGGCCAGCAATCCAGAAATGCTACGTTTTTCTGGGTCTGGGGTAAGTTCGGGCTTATAAGTTATGTCTTTTGCATTATCTTTAATATTATTGTCCATAACTTATGCCCTCACTTATTTAATTTCTACATCAACGCCTGCCGGAAGATTGAGTTTGCGTAACGCGTCTATCGTCTTGGAAGTAGGCTCAAATATATCAATAAGCCGCTTATGCGTTGACAAATCAAACTGTTCGCGGGATTTCTTATCGATAACCGGAGACCTGAGCACGGTATAAATCTCGCGCTTTGTGGGAAGCGGCAGGGGGCCCGAACTTTTTGCCCCGGTGCGCCTTACCGTTTGGATAATTTCTTCTGCCGCCTGGTCCAGAAGACGATGATCGTACCCTCTCAATTTTATTCTTATTTTCTGCATTGTTACGCTATGACCTCCGTAACCACTCCTGCCCCTACGGTATGCCCGCCTTCGCGGATAGCAAAACGGGATTCCTTTTCCATGGCAATAGGCGTAATCAGCTCGACTTCCAGGTCAACGTTATCCCCGGGCATAACCATTTCCACGCCCGCAGGAAGGCTCGCAGACCCCGTAACATCGGTAGTGCGAAAATAAAATTGCGGCCTGTACCCCTTAAAGAACGGGGTATGCCTTCCGCCTTCTTCCTTGGTCAAAACGTAAACCTTGGATTTAAATTTCGTATGAGGGGTAATTGATTTTGGCGCCGCTATAACCATGCCGCGCTCTATCTCTTTTTTATCTACCCCTCGCAAAAGCAAACCTACGTTGTCTCCGGCCTGGCCCTCGTCCATAACCTTCCTGAACATTTCAATGCCGGTAACAACCGTCTTTCTTATTTCCGGCCTTAAGCCGATGATTTCCACTTCTTCGTTTATTTTGACTTTTCCGCGCTCGATCCTCCCTGTGCCGACCGTGCCTCTGCCTTCGATAGTAAACACGTCTTCGACAGCCATAAGCAAAGGTTTATCCAGTTCTCTCACCGGCATAGGAATAAAATCATCCACAGCCTTCATTAAGTCCAGTATGCATTTGCAATCCGCGTGATTCGGGTCGCTTGCCGCCAATGCCTTGGAAGAACTACCCCGGATAATGGGGGTCTTGTCTCCCGGGTAACCGTATTTGGTCAACAGGTCCCTTATCTCCATTTCAACCAGATCCAGGAGTTCGGCATCTGTTACCAGGTCAATCTTGTTCAAAAAGACCACCATTGCCGGAACGTTAACCTGGCGCGCCAAAAGGATATGCTCTCTTGTCTGGGGCATGGGGCCGTCGGCAGCGGAGACTACCAATATAGCGCCGTCCATCTGGGCAGCGCCGGTAATCATATTCTTAATATAATCGGCGTGGCCCGGGCAGTCAATATGGGCATAATGCCGGTTATCTGTCTCGTACTCGACGTGCGCAACCGATATGGTAACCACTTTTGTTTCATCCCTTACTGTGCCGCCTTTGGCGATATCGGCATACTCCCTTGCCTGGGCCTTTCCTAATTTTGCCAATACATGGGTAATAGCTGCGGTCAATGTTGTCTTACCGTGGTCAATGTGGCCGATTGTCCCGATATTTACGTGCGGCTTTGTCCTGACAAACTTTTCTTTAGCCATTGCACACCTCCTG
>SBBM01000007.1 GCA_005239725.1 Planctomycetales bacterium
ACAAAGGTCAATAGTAAATTTCGGGGCTGTAGCTCAGCTGGGAGAGCGCTTGCATGGCATGCAATAGGTCGAGGGTTCAAATCCCTCCAGCTCCACCAACACCTTGCCATTACCTGCCTAAATTATGTTATCGGCATTTTTTCAAAATAACCTGGATATAATCTATTTCATCTACGGTCTGGCCTTCTTTTTTATGGGCGTAGCCATTTTTGTCTATCCGCGCAGGGGCAGCATCCTGAGGTTAGCGGATATTATATGGCTCTTGGCCATTTTTGGCATCATGCACGGCGTCAGTGAATGGCTTGATTTGGTATTCATCATACAAAAGTTCCCCCCTGCCTTTTTAGCCGCAATGCGCCTGATAGTTTTATTCATTTCTTATGTATTCCTTTTTGAATTTGGCCGCAGGTTGGTCAGCCTGATTTCCGCGAATAAATTTTTTAAAGGATGGCTTACGGTTTTCCTTTCATTTTCTACATTGATACTTATTCTTGTTTTGCAGGGCGAGAAGGGAATCTGGCCGCGCTATCTTCTCTGTTTCCCGGGCGGGCTCATGACTGCTTACGGCTTTATTGCATACTCTAACGGTAGCGAATGTGTGCTCGGGCCGCAAAATATAAAAAGGTATTGTTATATCGTCGCCGGCGCGATATTTATATACGGCATTTTTGGCGGTTTAATTGTCCCAAAAGCGCTATTTCCTGTAGCCGCAATTATAAATAACGACTCTTTTTTCCGTCTCGTCGGCATACCGGTGCAATTTTTCCGTGCGGCTTGCGCAATAATTATGGCATGGGCGGTATGGAATATACTGGGAATTTTTAACTGGGAGATAAACAAGAATTTAAAATACAGCCTTGAGCAGGCCAATGCGGCAAGCAGCTATTTTGATAATATCATCACATCAATGGCTGACAGTCTTATTGTTTCCGGCCCGGATGGCAGGATAAAGTTAATTAATAAGGCGTCCAGCGAGCTTTTAGGGTATAGCGAAAGGGATCTTATTGGCATGCCTATCGTTAATATCTTTGCCGAACAGGAGATTGAAGAGATACTTAATGAATTGGAGGAGAGCGCATTTTTACTGTCCAAGGATTATAAAATAATAGAGGCGAACAATATTTTTCTTGAAAAGGTCGGGATGGGCAAGAAAGAGGTAATCGGGCAGTACTGCTATTCTGTTACCCACCATTCTGACCGCATTTGCGAACTGCCGAACGACCGCTGCCCGGTCAGAGGGGTTGAACTCTCTGCGGAAATGCATACCCATCTGGATATAGACGGAAATAAGAGGCTGGTAACTGTCATAGCCGCGCCTATAAAAAATCAGGCAGGCGAAGTGGTTTATTACCTGCACCTTAGCCGGGATGTTAAAGGCATCAAGAAAGAAGGGGACTTGTTGCTGGACCAGCAGGATATAAAAATATTAACCGAGAAATTGGAAAATTATGTGCATAAATTAGAATTAAAAGAGGCATTAAGCAAGGGAGAATCAGGGAAGATAGAAAGAATATACGGCATAAAGAATCTCGATATGTATTATCAGACAAAATTGAAGGAAAGAATCCCGGTGAGTTTTTCAGCTTCGAACATAACCGGAAGAGAAGGCAATACGCTGGGAGTTGTCTGTGTTGCCAGGGATATGCGCCAGATAAGGCAATTAAGGGAGAAAGAAAAAGAGATCGCCGTAGCAAGGGCCACGGCGATGGCAGAACACAGCCACGCAGAAGAGATAGAAGAGCTTTATTCCGAACTGGAAAAGAGTTATTCGGAGTTAAAATCTACGCAGGCGGACCTTATCCAGGCGGAAAAGATGCGCGTGGTCGGCACATTAGCAGCCGGGATTGCCCATGAGGTCAAGAATCCTCTGGCAATTGTGCTTCAGGGGATAGATTATCTTTCCGGCCGCCTGCCCAAAGAAGATAAAAATATCGAGTCAACCCTTTCATTTATGGATGAGGCTGTTGAAAGGGCATGCAGTATTATCCAGGACCTCCTGGATTTTTCCGGGATTTCAAAGCTTTATTTTGCGCCCGGAAACATTAATTCCATCATAGAGAAGTCCATATCTTTGGTAAAATACCAGCTTGATAAAAATCATATCCGTCTGGTGGAGGAATTTGCGCAAGGCCTCCCCGAAGTTGAAATGGACAATAACAGGATGGAGCAGGTATTTGTAAACCTCTTTATCAACGCCATAAATGCCATGCCTGATGGAGGCGAATTAGAGATAAAGACTTATGCTCGGCTTTCAAGGGGACAAGAGAAATTAATTACCGTGGAAATAGAAGATACGGGCGTGGGTATTCCTGAAGAGGCAATGCCTAAGATATTCGAGCCGTTTTTTACCACACGGCGCGATATGGGCGGAACGGGCCTGGGGCTTTTAATTGTGCGCAATATCGTTGAGCTGCATAACGGAAAAATACAGGTTAAGAACAGGCCGGAAGGGACAGGGGTAAAAGTAACCCTGGATTTTAAAACCTACAAGAAAGAAGGAGAATGATTATTATGGAAAAGAAAAGGGTATTGTTAATTGATGACAAGGAAGTATTCTGCAGGCTTGTGAAAATGAACCTTGAGGCAACAGGAAAATATGAAGTCAGGACCGAGACCAGCGGCAGTATTGCTGCGGAGGCTGCCAAACAATTCAGGCCGGACATAATCTTCCTGGATATTATAATGCCAGATATAAACGGAAACGAGGTCGCCAGGCAGATAAAAGCGGATGAACAGCTTAAGGACATACCGCTAGTATATCTTACCGCAGTGGTATCAGAAGATAAAGTTGATTATAACCAGTCAATAAGCGGGCAAGAGTCATACCTGGCAAAGCCGGTAAAGATAAAAAAACTTATTGAATGTATTGAAAAGATGACGGGCATCTGATGTTACTGGGGGTCCATACTTCCAGCGAAGGAAAAATCTATGAAGCCGTAGACCGGGCATATGAGCTGGGTTGTAACACTATGCAGATATTTGCCCGCAACCCCCAACAGTGGAGGGGTGGTTTCCTGGGGGGAGAGAATACTGCGGAGTTCCGCAGGAGGCGGGAAAGGTATAAGATAAACCCGGTTTTTGTGCACATCCCCTATCTGATAAACCTGGCTTCGCCTAACCCAAAGTTATACGAAGGGTCAATTGAGGCATACATTGAAGATATCTTTGAGGCATACGCTTTGGGTGCGGATTATATAGTTACACATATGGGCAGCCATAAGGAAACCTCCGAAGACGCGGGAATAAAAAGATTGATTACGGCTTTGGATATGATTTTAAAGAAAACGAATAATGTCAAAACCGGGATACTGCTTGAGAATACCTCTGGGTCGGGTTCCTGGTTGGGGTATAAATTTATCCATCACAAAAGAATTATTAACGGCTTAAAAAAATATAAAGCCCGCCTGGGTATTTGTTTTGATACTGCGCATGCGTATTGCGCCGGATACGACATAGCTACAGAAGAGGGGCTTAAGGCAACTTTAAGCGAGATAGACAAATTAGCGGGGTTAGATATAGTTAAACTTATACACTTAAATGATACGCCGGATGGGTTGGATTCCCGCAGGGACAGGCACGAGCACATCGGCAAAGGAAAAATCGGTATAGAGGGGATAAGGAGGATTATTAATCATCCGGCTTTGCGGGCTCTCCCCTTCATATTAGAAACGCCGAAAGATACGGAGCGCGACGATATAATTAACTTAAAGACAGTAAGGAAATTGCGTAAAGACTAATATGGAATACAATTTTAAAGAGATTGAAGAAAAGTGGCAAAAGATTTGGCAGGAGAAAAAGATTTTCACTGCCGAAGTAAAAAGCGATAAGCCGAAATACTATCTCCTGGAGATGTTTCCTTATCCTTCCGGCAAGATTCATATGGGCCATGTGCGCAATTATACCATCGCTGATGTAGCGGCAAGATACAGATTAATGCGCGGGTTTAACGTGTTGCACCCTATGGGGTTTGATGCCTTTGGCCAGCCGGCAGAGAACGCGGCCATAAAGAATAGGACCAGACCAGACATCTGGACGCACAAATGCATTGACTGGATGAAGATCGAATTAAAGAAGATGGGTTTTTCTTATGACTGGGAGAGGGAGGTTTCAACCTGCGATTCAAGTTACTATAAGTGGAACCAGTGGATATTCTTAAAGATGCTTGAGCGCGGCATTGCCTATAAAAAGGCATCCAATGTTAACTGGTGCCCTGTTTGTGAAACGACCCTGGCGAATGAAGAGGTTGTGGATGGCGGGTGCTGGAGGTGCTATGCGAAAGTAGAGCAGAAGGAACTGGAGCAGTGGTTTTTAAAGACCACCGAATATAAAGAGCGGCTGCTGGAAGATTTGTCGCAGTTAAAAGAATGGCCGCAAAGGGTCATTGCCATGCAGACGAACTGGCTCGGCAAAAGCCAGGGCGTGGAAATATATTTTAAATTAAAAAAGGACAATAAAACCATCCCGGTTTTTACAACCCGGGTAGATACTATTTTCGGCGCGACCTATATTGTCTTAGCGCCGGAACACCCTTTATTAAAATCAAATATCAAATATCAAATATCAAATATAAATGAAGTCTTTGATTATATTGAAAAGGCGCAAAATAAAACAAAATTGGAACGCACCGAGAAAGATAAGACCGGCGTAGAAGCCAAGGGCATTAAAGCCATAAACCCGGTTAATAATGAAGAGGTACCAATCTGGATTGCGGATTATGTCTTAATGGAATACGGGACAGGCGCGATAATGGCCGTGCCTGCGCATGACCAGCGGGATTTTCTTTTTGCCAAAGAGCACAGTTTGCCGATGAAAGTAGTAATCCAGCCATCAGCTGTCAGCCATCAGCTGTCAGCCAATGAATTAAAAGAAGCATATGAAGGCGATGGCGCGCAAATTAATTCCGGGGAATTTAACGGCCTGCCTAACCAGGAGGCGAAAACAAAGATTGCCGAGTGGATGGAGAAGAAAGGAATCGGCAAAATCCAGGAACATTGGCGCCTGCGCGACTGGCTTATCTCGCGGCAGCGTTATTGGGGTACTCCCATTCCGATTATTTATTGCCAAAAATGCGGGATTGTTCCCGTGCCTTTTGAAAATTTGCCCGTAGAGTTGCCTAAGGACGCGCCATTTACCGGTGAAGGCGGAAGCCCGTTAGGAAAAGTAAAAGAATTTGTGAATGTGAATTGCCCTAAATGCAATTCGCCGGCCCGCCGGGAAACCGATACTATGGCAACATTCTTTGATTCTTCCTGGTATTTCTTAAGGTTCTGTTCTGCGCGATTCGAAAATGGGCCTTTTGATAAAGAGAAGGCGAAATACTGGATGCCGGTTGACCAGTATATAGGAGGGATTGAGCATGCCATCCTGCATCTTCTCTATGCCAGGTTCTTTACCAAATTTTTTAAGGACTTAGGGATGGTAAGCTTCGACGAACCTTTCTGCCGCCTGCTCACCCAGGGGATGGTTTTAAAAGACGGAGAGGTAATGTCAAAGTCGCGCGGAAACATTGTTGACCCGGATTCCATAATAAAGAATTACGGCGCAGATACCTTAAGGGTATTTGTCCTTTTTGCCGCTCCTCCTGAAACAGAGTTGGAATGGGACGACCGCGGGATAGAGGGCGCATTCAGGTTCTTAAACCGCGTTTGGCGCATCAAGGATAACCTGAAAGAAAAAACCGATGGCTCTCTTGCGAAAGTAATGCATAAGACAGTCAAAAAAGTTACCGAAGATATAGAAAATTTTAAATTTAACACTGCTATAGCCGCGCTCATGGAATTCGTAAACGCAATTTACCAGTCAGGCGCGGACAGGGAGGTTTTTTCAAGCTTGGTAATTATGCTTGGCCCTATTGCCCCGCATTTTAGCGAGGAGTTATGGGAAACTCTAGGCAATAAGGAGAGTGTGTGCAAGGCGCGCTGGCCCAAATACGACCCCGCGTTTTTAATTGAGGAAAATGTGACTATGGTTGTCCAGGTTAATGGCAAAATACGTTCAAAAATAGACGTACCTGCGGGTAGGTGTGAAGATAGACTTAAGGAAATTGTTTTGAGCGATACGGCCCTGAAGCCCTGGATTCAAGGCAAACCCTTCAAGAAATTCATCGTCGTCCCTGATAAACTTATCAATATCGTTGTGTAAACCCTTTCCAAGAAAACGCTTTCATAAAGTCCATTTTTAGTCTTGAAATCCCCCTTACCTATATGTAATACTGTAGTGTTACGGCTGATAAACTGAACACCTAAATAATCCAAAAAATGCCACGCAAAATTCAAAAAATTGTTTCTTTGCTGCTTTGCATTTGTTTTACCTTCCAGCAGATAGGCTTTGCCCAGGTTTTGCCTCTTCCCCAGATAAATCTCCCGCAATCTCCAGCGCTTTTACGTTATTTAAGCGTTAACTCCGCAAACCCGTTTAATTATTTTAACTTCCTTATGGATAAGGGCCATACACCGGGGACAGACCACGTCTTGTCTATCCCGGAGAATGGAAAGGGGCCTGTCCCCAACGTTGATTTAAACTCCGAAGCCAAAAAACTTATAAATTATTTTTTCTTAGGTATAACCCTGCCAAGCGATGACTTCTGGGTAAACCTGCGGCCCGATGAGCCGGGAAGGATTACTTCCGAAACCCTCGGAAAGACCGATATGGGCAGGATGCTGCTTGAGCAGGATTTACAGCTAAAACGGGATGTTGCCAAATACCTGCATCCCGCAAACCCTAAAGGTAAAGAATTCTGGGAGGCGCTATATACGAAGATAGGCAAGGATAAGATAAAAAAGGCAAAAATTACTACTTCTAACCGGGTATGGATTGTTCCTGACGGGGCAACTGTAGTGGAAACCGAAGACGGAGCACTGGTTACCTCGGCTAAACTCAAAGTCCTGCTTGAGAATGAATATCTTTCGTCATTGCGAGATAACGCCGGCGATACTTCTTCTGTTATTGCGAGGCGCAAAGCGCCGAAGCAAACTCAAGAAGCTAATATTCAACTCCTCTCTGAATCCCTCATGAAACAAATCATCCTTCCGGCTATAACCGAAGATGTAAATAACAGTCCCACTTATGCGCCATTGCGCCAGATTTACTATTCTCTTGTCCTGGCAGAGTGGTTTAAAAGAAAACATAAAATGAAGGGACTGTCCCTGAAGGGGACTGTCCCTGATACGGCAGATCCTTATGTCCCGTATATCAATTCCGGCGTTACCGCTGGCCTTGAATCAGAATTACCCTGGTCGAAACAAAAAATCTGGCAGGATTACCTGAATTCCTATGAAAAAGGCGAATATAAGTTAGAAGATACATTGTTCGGGTTAAAAAGGATGTATTTCAGCGGCGGGATTAAAATTGACCCTGCGCATATGGAAATTAATATTTCTTCATCTGCCATTTTAGGTGGCGATAAATCTATCCGAAATGCCTTTCAGAATACGGTCGGTTTGCTGACTCCAAATAAAGCCTTAGACAAAAATAAAATCCCCGTTGACCCGGAAAAGATAGAAATTATCGGAAATACAGAGGCGCCCTCGCCTGAAGAAACCAAAAAAGATGAAGGTTTACCAGCCGTAGACCGAAATCTGCTTGAACCAACTCAACCGGGCGCCTCTAATATAGAATCCGCCAGCTCCTCCATAACCACTTCCCAAGTGGAGAAGGGGGTAACGGGGTATATTAGCAAATGGAAATATGGCCAGGGGGATGAAACGGTGAATTATTCCCTCAAGGATGGAACAGTCAAGACAATTTTGCGCCTTCTGGAAGAGAGCGGCATAGACGCAAAGAAGAAACAGGAGATTTTGGATAATCCGCAGATTTTAGCCAAGTTAAGCCTGAGTTACGAATTCGCTCCTTTTATTGGAAAGAAAACATCCCCCGAGCAAGAAGAGTTTATAAATGAACTTATCAAGAAGTATGCGACTAAGGATAAAGTTTCTGAATTTGTCCGGGAAAATTTAAAAGAATTTTATGATAAGATGCAGAACGACCCTGATTTGTTTGCTCAAGCAAATATAATTTTTGACTATTATGCCCAAGGAGGGGAGGAAGCCTTAAAAGAGAATTTAGGTAGGTTGTTTAAGAATGAAATTTCTCCTGATGAGTTTGCAAATTTGGCTAAACAGGTAATAGGCAAGAAAGCGAAGAGCGGCTCGCAAAAGGCCTTTTCACTTTTCTTTAATAATCCCGGGAATAAGCAAGGCATAACCCTGGACTTTTCCACCATGGCTATGGTTTTTGATTATGTCAAAGAGGCGCATAAAGCAGGATTAGACAAAATAGAGTTGGCCTTTGATTTTTTGCCTTTTGACTGGACGAAACGCCTGCCGGGAGAATACTCTGATATTGAACTTGCCCAGATAAAGGCCCTGGCGAAGCTCTACGGGATAAGTATTAGTATTCACGGCGCCTTGGTTGGCCCGATAAAAGGCGGGGCGCAGTTATTCTTTGACCCCGCAGATAATTTAGAATTATATAAAGAGCAGATTGCAGTTGCGGAAAAAATGGGCGCCTGTAATTTAGTTGTCCACGCTATTATTGACGAGGGAAGGAGAGAAGAGAAAGCAAAGGCTTATGCTGAGCTGGTTTTATTTGCCAAGGGAAAGGACGTCAAGATTACCTTTGAGAATTATAATGACAAAAGCAACAAATATCCTGCGGCGGATGAATTCGCCGATTTCATTGATAAAATAGCTGAGCACATCAACAATGTTGATTCGGGGGCCCTGAAAAATTTAGGCGCGGTAATAGATGTTGCCCACTTAAATTTAGTGGAGAGCCAGGAAGATCCTTTGGTTGCCGGTTATAAATTAGCAGAGCGGCTTGGACAAACAGCTAAAAGATATAACTTAAACCCGAAAGCGCTTCTTTGGGAGTTACATATTAATCAGAACCTGGGGAAGATTGGCTGGTGGGCTACGGGAAAGCGCTTTAGCGCTGACATCCACGGTGGAGTGGAAAATAAAGGGCCGATTTTTATCTCCGGGATAATTGCCTTAATGCATAGTTTAGGTTTTCAGCCGATTATTACAATAGAGCAAATACCCGCCCTTACCGATGGGGCAAAGGAACTGATTAATATGGCCACAGAAGAAGGGTTGAAGTCAGAGAGAGAGGGGTTTGATAAGGTTGTAGAGCGCGGTGAAGAGATAATCCACAAATTAAAGTCAACCCCGGGATATGCATTACTAATCTCATCTAAAGAGGCAGAGATAGCCTATGCGTATATCGCCGGACTATTTGGAGATGTTCAGATAAAGGCGCATTTAGACAGGCGCATAGCCCAACATCTTTTTACCACTGGCACTGAAGCAGGAAACCGATTTTTGCAAAAATTTATTGATGCCGGATTAGTTCCGAGGAAAGAATTTAAACCCAACGAAGTTATTATTGAAGAGGGGAGTATCGGCAGAGAGTTTTATATTATTATGAAAGGAAAGGTCGGGGTCTATAATAAGGCGGGTGAGTTGATTGCTGAATTAGGCCCGGGAAACATAGTGGGTGAGATAGCTTTGCTAAAAGAAGACAATATGCGCACCGCTACGGTTAAGGCAGGAAACGAAAAGGTTGAACTTGTCATAATTGGTGAGGGCCTTTTCAAGGCATATCGGCAGATGCCTGATTTTATGGCGCTACTGGAGGAATGGAAGACGAAGCGCGCCTCCTCGCAGCTCCAGGTTTCTTTCTCCGGCGAAAAGGCATCAGGGGATATAATAGGCATAAAGAACGCTGTAGATAGAATTTTATCAACGCCGGAAGAAAATTTTGCAGAGGAAGAATTTTTGTTATTTGGCAGGCAAGACGGCCAGAGTTATGTCATTAATAGGATAATCCCGGTTTTAAAATACTCCATTCATGAATACGACCGCATTGAAAATGACCCGGTGTACATTGGCGAGCTCATTGACAAATATGCCGTAGGAGATACTAAACTATTAGGAAGCCTGCATACGCATCCTTATATTCCCGTGAAGAGTTTGATGAAACCCGGCCCTTCTTGGCAGGATAGGCTTGGTGAGGATATCCTGCCGGGTTCGCATGCAGAGAAAATCGCGGATATCCCTCTTGGGATTGTGATAGAGGCAGTGGTACCGAGAGATATGTCGCCTGAAGATTTGCAGGTAGGCGCAAATAATTTCAATGTTTATTTCTATCTGCCGCAGGCAGGGTCAAAAAACGGGATAGATGTGGTTAAGGTAATTGATTTTAATGAATGGATGAGCGCTCCGGGGCAAGCTGGAAAGGAACCCGTATCTTCGCCGGTGACTCCTGAACAATCCGCTTCTTCGGCGATAGGAAAAGAAGGAGGGATTGATCTAAGTAAAATTGAACTCACTCTGAAAAATGAATCTTATGTTTCAGGACTTAATCCGGCAGATATAAAAGTGCTGCGGGCGGCAAAGGCCCTGAAGGATAACTGGGATAGCCTTTCTATCCTCTATGTCCATGAGATAATGTTGCTCTTAAAAGACGGC